>DATEWS010000779.1:0-8628 GCA_035257785.1 Pyrinomonadaceae bacterium | reverse complement strand
TAGCTGGCGGACGTCCTCTTCCTCATTGCCCGTCGTTTCAACGGGAATCGGTTCTTCCACGATCAGTAAATACTTGCCTTTTTCCTCGCTCCACGGCGCGAACACCGGGACGAGGGGCGTTTTCAATCGCACCGCTATTTTGGCAACGACAAACGTCGTCGCGGCTGGAACGCCCATAAAGTCGACAAAAATCGCCTCGTCGTCGAGTGTGTTCAGATCAGGAAGCAGACCGATTGAACTTTCGCCCGAGCGAAGCATTTTCAACATCGAACGCGCTGCTGAGAGCTTGTCCATCGTTTGGTTGCCGAACTTTTTCCGGACACGATCAACCAGTTCCTCGATTCGCGGATTATCGATACGACGCACCAGAAACGTGAACGGGTACTCCAGCATGGAAAACCCGAAACTGGTCAACTCCCACGCGCCAAGATGTCCTGTATAAAGTATGAGCCGCTCACCATGAACAGCTTTGGCTGCTTCGACGTTCTCCCAGCCCTGCACCTCGATAAGCTGTTTCAACTCATCCGGCGACCGCGACGACATTTGGCTAAAAAGTCCGAGCAGGCGACCAAGACTGTCAAATGTTTCGCGTAATAGTTGGGCGCGCTCTTCGTCGCTTTTCTCGGGAAAGGCGAGACGAAGATTTATTGTCGCGGTGCGGCGCAGTTCGCCGGCGAGCATGTAGGCGAGTTTGCCCATGGCCCGTCCGGCCGAATATGCGGCAGGCGCGGGTAACCGCCCGAGGGTTCCAAGGACTGACTTCGCCGCGGAGTATTCCAGAAATGTTTGTAACTTGCCTGGTTTGGCCATATCGAGACAGGATTTACATGATTAACCGGATTCCCGGCCACGTGCAAACCCTGTAATCCTGTCTATGACTCTGATATATTTCGAACGTGTAGCGAAAGATTTTCGTACAGCCAGTTGTAAATCTCTCCTCGTACTACTCGTCAAGATTGGAGCTTGATGGAAAAACGCCGGATTCTCATCGTGGATAATAACGATGAGTTGGGTATTCTCGAACACGCTCTCGAGGGCCTTGGCCACGAAGTTGTGATTTCCGTTGAGCGCGAAGTGGCCTTGCGGCGCAACGATCTCGAAAGTTTTGATCTGATAATCAGTGACCTCTATGAGGAGGAGGTGAGGGCGTTCAAGATGGGCGCGGCCAACTATCTGCGGCTGCCCTACAACCGAGAGGAGTTGCGCGAAATAGTCGAACAAACCCTCGCTCACAAACTTCGTTACGTTGATGACCCCAGCCTTCTCCCTCACGTTCACGAGAAAATCGAGTTTGAACTTCCCAGCGATTTGGCGTTAATGAATGGCGTGCTGGAGTATTTACAGGAGCGCGTCGCGAAGCTCGGCCTGATTCGGCCCGAGCGCTCGAATCTTTTCATTGCTCTCGACGAAGCGTTCGTAAACGCAGTCAAACACGGAAACAAGAACGATCCCTCAAAGTTGTTGAAGATCACTGCGGAATTGTCGTCGAAAGAAGCGAGTTTCACGGTCGAAGACGAAGGCGAAGGATTCAATATTCAGGAAATTCCCGATCCGTGTGACCCGGCCAACCTCTTCCGCACTTCGGGCCGCGGCGTCCTCCTCATCTACAACATCATGGACGAAGTTGAGTACAATGCGCAGGGTAATCGCGTAAAGATGGTGAAACGGCCGGAACATCCGGTCGAAGCTCAACTCGTTGACCCAAATACCTCTGGCGACAAACACGCTTGAAAACCAGGACGCAGGGGCAGAAGGCAGGAGCACCGTGCCCCTGCTTTCTGCCCCTGCGGCCGGTTTTTGGGCTCAGTGGCGCTGGTGGTTACTGCCCGCAGTCGTTTCACTAATACTCGTTCTCTGTTTTGTAGATCCATTCATCGGCGACTGGGACGGAATGGATTACACGATGCTCTCGCTCGCGGGTTATCCGTCGTCGATGGCGCTCGGTCGTAATCTCTTCATCTTTGGCAATCACTACCTGTTCGTCATCGCTCACGCGCTTTTTAACACTCAACAGGAACAGGCGTATCTGATTTTCAAGTATGCGGTTGTCGCGCAGTCGCCGCTCGCAGTGATTGCGTGCTGGATTCTCGCACGCGACATCAGTGGTTCGCTTTACACCGCGACTGTCGCCGCGATGCTCGTCACTTTCTCGCCCGTCTTTGTGCTTTACGGCGGACAGGTAATGACGGACGTGCCTTCGGTGCTCGTGCTCGCGACTGCGTTGATCATTCACTTGCGCGGAGTGCAACTGCACAAGTTCTGGATGATATTGGTTGCCGCAGGCTTGATGGGACTCGGCGTGAATCTTCGTGAGACGGTTGGGTTCTATGCACCGTGGCTCTTGTTTGCGCCGTTTGTTTTGGGATGGAAGTTCCGGCGACGCGAGATTCTGTACGTGTTCACGTCGTGTCTCGTCTTCTTGTTGTTTTCGTTCGGTTGGTTTGCTTACTGGTTCATCAGCGATCCGCATTACCGCTGGGTTTGGTTCGGCTGGCGCGAGTCGATGCATGAGGAGTCGTCGCGACATCCGGTCGCGATATCGAACCTGCCGACGTACATCATGTTCTACTTCATCAGCGCACCGCTCGTGTTTTTGACTGTTCTTTTCGCTCCTTATTTTGAATGGCGCAAGCGGCGGCTGTCACCGATGCTGATGTTGTGGCTGGTGGCGTTCTGGGCCAATCTGCTGCTGTTCTTCAACTACAGCACGACTGTTAATTGGCGTTACTTTCTTTCCGGCTTGCCGGGACTCGTTCCGCTCGGCGCGTTCTGGTTGCTTCGACTTGCACGCACGAAACTCGGAACTGAGCGACGCGCGCTCATTGCGTGTTCGAGTGTGATCGTGCTGCTGGCGACGATCTTTTTCCTCGTCATGCGGCCGGTCAGTTTTGAGTTCATTGAGCGACGTGCGATGAGCAAGGAGTACAAGCACCGGCTCGAGAAGGTGCCGTTGGATGCGATCATGATCTCAGGCGCACAGACGATCGCGGTGAACTACTGGGCATCGATCGGCGAAGGACGTTGGAAGACCATTGGGACGGGTGGTGGATGGCCCGGTGATAAGTTGTTCTCGATCATTCAGAACCATCTCAATCACCGGCGACGCGTGTTTATCGACACGGATCCGCGCTGGTGGCTGCCGTGCGGGTGGCAGCGCGAAGAGATACCAATGATTGTGGAGTTGGAAAAGCATTTTAGTTTTCGACAGGTGGATGGAACGATTTATGAGATCAGTTGGATGGGTGATCCCAGCGCGCGTGACAATCCGAATTTGAGTCGCTTGTTGCCGGAGAACCGGCCTGAAGACACGAAGAAGTGTCCACCTGGAAGAAGGTAGGAGCAGGAGCAGAACGCCGGAGCAGGTGCGCCTGTTGTCTGCTTCCTGCACCTGATTAATATGCCCTACGAGGTTTTTCTAGCCTTTAGATATTTGAGGTCGCGACGCAAACGACGATTGGCACGGGCGACGTCAATTGCTGCGGTGGTGGGGATCTGTATGGGAGTGGCGGCGCTGATCGTGGCGTTTGCTTTGTCGAACGGATTTCGCGACGAGATGAAGGACAAGATCCTGCAAGGCACGGCGCATTTGACTGTCGTGCGCGCAGATGGACGGCCGATTGAGAATCACGCCGAGCTTGCGAGACGTTTGCGTGAAGTCAATGGAGTTGTCAGTGCTTCGGCTACGACGTACGACGGCGCCATTGCGCGCGGATCGAAGGGAACGGGTTATGCGGTGCTCAGGGGCGTCGAGAATGACCAGGCGAGTCGCTGGTTGAAAGAAGGTTCGTTTGCGCCATTATTTGCGCAGAGCGAACTTCCGAACGCCGTCGTCGGCGCTGATCTCGCCGCGCGGATCGGAATTTCGATTGGTGATGTTTTTCAGATCATTCCGGCAAATGACCAGGTGACGCGGCGGCTTCGCGTCGCCGGAACCTTTCGCTCCGGATTGTTTGAATATGACTCAACGTGGATCTATGTTGCTTTCGCCGGAGACAATCACGCTGCATCTGTGATGAGCGTGCAGATCAGCGATGCTGATAACGTGAAGGAAGTCGCCGCGAATGTTTCAAAACTTCTCGGCGGTGGTTACACGCTCATCGACTGGCAACAAGCGAACCAGCCGCTTTTCTCCGCACTCGCACTCGAACGTCGCATGGGACTCTTCATCATCGGTCTCATCATCGCGATCGCGACACTCAACATCACCACGATGCTGATCCTCGTCGTAGTTGAACGACGACGAGACATCGCGATTCTCCGCGCACTCGGCGCGACTCGCGCCGGCGTGATGCTCCTGTTCATCATCGAAGGCGCTGTCGCCGGCGCAATCGGTGCAATCACCGGAGTGTTTCTGGGTCTCCTCCTCTGCCTGATCGGAAACCATTACAAACTCGTAAGCCTGCCCGCCGACGTTTACTCGATCAGTAACGTGCCGCTAACACCGAGACTCACCGAGATGTTTTTGGCAGCGCTCGTCGCGTTCGTGTTGAGTGTGTTAGCGACGATCTATCCTGCACGTGCAGCGTCGCGCCTGCGACCCGTCGAGGCGTTGCGCGACTCATGATCAGCGTCAATGATCTGCGTAAGAGTTTTATCGCGCCGAATGGTCAGCGGATAGACGTCCTGCGCGGCGTCACCTTCAAAGCAGAGAACGGTGAAAGCATCGCAATCACCGGCGCATCAGGTTCGGGAAAATCAACCCTGTTACACCTGCTCGGGGGTTTGGAGACACCCGACCACGGCACAATCCAAAGCGATGGAGAAATTGGTTTCGTATTCCAGTTTCACTACCTCCTCCCTGATCTTTCCGCACTCGAAAACGTCGCGTTACCTCTATTGATCGCGCGCTGGAAAAAGGAGCGCGCTTACGAACGCGCCCGCACGTTTTTGGAAGAATCCGGACTCGCAGACCGGACCGATCACCCCGTCTCGCATCTTTCAGGCGGCGAACAGCAGCGCGTGGCCGTTGCGCGGGCTTTAGTTACGCAACCAAAGTTGTTGTTAGCTGATGAACCGACCGGAAATCTCGATGCTGCGATCGGTGAGGAGATCGGTCAGACCCTCGTCTCTTATGCTCACAACCATTCGGCAATCACAATCATCGCAACCCACAGCACCGGGTTGGCCCGGATGTGCGATCGTTCACTGGTTCTCGACGACGGGCGCCTGAAATAACAGCGCGGTTGGGAATTTATTACAATAAATTCCCGTCGGAGTTCGCATAGGTTATAATGCCGCTACGTTTTGCCGGATACGAAATCACGGCAAAGGCAATTATAAGGACGTTTTACCGATACCAAGATGTTCGAACGCTATACTGAAAAAGCGCGACGTGTAATCTTCTTCGCGCGCTACGAAGCGTCGCAGTTTGGTGCCCCAGCCATCGAGCCGGAGCACCTTTTGTTGGGTCTGATGCGTGAAGATAAGACCCTGACCGGACGCTTTTTCCCGCGCGCGCAGGTTTCCATTGAGTCGATTCGGAAGGAAATCGAAGGACGCACGCTCCTGCGCGAAAAGATCTCGACCTCAGTTGAACTGCCCCTCGCGCCCGAAACCAAGCACGTCCTCGCTTACGCACACGAGGAAAGCGACCGGCTGCAACATCGCCATATCGGCACCGAACACTTGTTGCTTGGTCTACTTCGTGAAGAGCGTTCGATGGCCGCCGAGATTCTTTACGAACGCGGCCTGCGATTGAATGCAGTGCGCGACGAGATTGCACGACAGTCAGGCGTTGATGCACGCACCTCGCAGAAAAAAGACACACCACACCTCGTTGAGTTCTCACGCGATCTGACCGACGATGCAGCCAACGACAAACTCGATCCACTAATCGGTCGTGAAGCAGAGATCGAACGTGTCGTCCAGATCCTCTGCCGTCGCACGAAGAACAATCCGGTGTTGATTGGCGAGCCTGGCGTCGGTAAGACAGCGATCGTCGAAGGCCTGGCCCAACGAATTGTGCGCGGCGATGTGCCGTCGTTTCTCGAACACAAACGAATACTTTCACTCGATCTTTCGTTGATCGTTGCGGGCACGAAATATCGCGGCCAGTTTGAAGAGCGCTTGAAGCAGATCATGCGTGAGCTGGTTGAGAACCCGCAGTACATCGTCTTCATCGATGAGTTGCACACACTCGTCGGAGCGGGATCGGCTGAAGGTTCACTCGATGCTGCGAACATTTTGAAACCGGCGTTGTCACGCGGTGAGATTCAATGCATCGGCGCCACCACGCCGGCTGAATTTCGCAAGTCGATCGAAAAGGATCGATCACTTGAACGTCGCTTCCAGGCAGTGAAAGTTCCACCTCCATCGGAAGCAGAAGCGGTCAGCATTCTCGATGGCGTGCGCGAACGCTACGAGAGTTTTCACCAGGTTCGTTACACCGACGACGCGTTGCAAGCTGCGGTTTACCAGTCGCATCGTTATATCCCCGATCGTTTCCTGCCGGACAAAGCGATTGACGTGATCGACGAAGCAGGTGCGCGGGTAAAGCTGCGCGTTAGACGTGAGCAGGGCAATCTGGCTGATTGGAACGAGTTGAATGAGTGGTCGCGATCGTATGGCGATACCTCCAGCCTGCGCGTGCGTGAGGAGGATGCACTCGTTTCGGCTGAAGTCACGCGCGACGACGTTGAGGACGTCATTGCCCGCTGGACCGGAATCCCCGTCAACTCTCTGAAAGAAGAAGAGACTCAGAAGCTGCTGCGGATCGAACTCGAGCTGCACAAGCGCGTCATCTCGCAACGTCCTGCAATCTCTGCGCTCGCCCGCGCGATTCGCAGATCTCGCGCGGGACTCAAGAATCCGTTGCGTCCGGTTGGTTCGTTCCTGTTCCTTGGTCCAACTGGTGTCGGCAAGACGGAAGTGGCCCGTTCGCTCGCGCAGTTTTTATTTAGCAGCGAGCGCGCGCTGATTCGTTTCGACATGTCCGAGTTCATGGAGAAGCACTCCGTCTCGAAACTGATCGGATCGCCGCCGGGTTACGTGGGCCACGAAGAAGGCGGTCAATTAACGGAACGCATCAAACGTTCGCCTTACTCAGTCCTGTTGTTTGACGAAATCGAGAAGGCACATCCGGATATTTTCAACATCCTGTTGCAGGTGTTTGAAGACGGCATCCTGACTGACGCGCTCGGTAACACGGTCGATTTCAAGAACACGATCATCATCATGACGTCCAACATCGGCGCTCGCTTCATTCAGAAGAAGGGTACGCTCGGGTTTCAGGCGAATACCGATGCGACGCGCGAGAAAGTCGAAGAGATGGTGATGTCGTCAGTGCGGCAGACATTCAATCCCGAGTTCATCAATCGTCTCGACGAGATCATCATCTTTGACCAGTTGCTCGACCACGAACTGCTCGAAGTCGTGCAGTTGCAGCTCGACCAGATCAATAAGACGATGAGCCGGCATGGGTTCGATATCAAGTTAACTGACGAAGCCAAGCGCTGGATCGTCGAGAAGACTTGCGCAGATCGTTTGTACGGAGCGCGTCCGATCCGGCGTGCATTGCAGAAATACGTAGAAGATCCGCTGTCTGAGGCGTTGATTCAGGGCCAGCTCGAGGGCGCGACGGTAGTCGAAGTTTTCCTCAATGGGCAGGAGCTCGATTTCCGCCCCGAAGGCGTGGAAACCGCTGACGACGCACTGCTGATTCATTGATCGGCCACAAAAAGGCACAAAAGGCACAAATCCTGAATAATTGTTCTGTGCTTTTTGTGCTTTTTTGTGGCTAAAGCCCTTTTGGAGTTTGCTGTTTTTTCGCTTATAATGCGCCACTTTGTTACTCAAAACGCTGGCAACTGGCTATTCTGAGACTGAATCAAAGCTGCTGTCTTGGTTTCCAGTTCAGCACTCATAAGCTCCCCGAAGTTTCTGAGGCCCGGAAAGAACTATTGAGGGAATTGGTGCCTATGCACTCATATCGCGCGTTATGGCTCTTCGTTTTGAGCCTACTGACTGGATTAACTGTAACCTTTTCAACGCCGGGACGCGTATCAGCCCAGCAAACTCAACCACAACCAGCACAGCGAATCGTCGAAAACGTAGACATCATCGGCAACCGCCGTCTGCGTAAAGACGACATTCTTTACTACATCCAGACACGCCCGGGCGACGTGTACAACGTCGAACAGGTCCAGCGTGACTACCAGACCCTGCTTTCGTTGACCTTCTTCGATAAGACTGCCACTCGCGTGTTGACTGAAAATGGTCCACGCGGCGGCGTCAACATTATTTTCGAAGTCAAAGAGTTGCCGATCATTCGCGACCTGACGTTTGAAGGTCTGCACAGCGTGCAGGAGTCAGACATCCTCAAAGCGTTTCGCGAACGGCGCGTCGGTGTTTCGAAAGAGAGCATCTACGACCCGGTGAAAGTTCGTAACGCGATGCGCGTTATCAAAGAACTACTCGCCGAAGGCGGACACCCGAACGCTACCGTCGAAGAGCGCACGGAAGAAGTTTCAGCGACGTCACTCGCGATCACGTTTCACGTTGAAGAAGGCGATCGAGTTCGCGTCGTTGAGATTAAGTTTGAAGGCAACCAGGTCTTCAGCGATGGTCAACTGCGCGGCGCGATGAAGTACGTCAAAGAAGCCGGACTGATTACGCGCTTCAAGAGCTCCG
>DATEWS010000778.1:0-5444 GCA_035257785.1 Pyrinomonadaceae bacterium | reverse complement strand
GACGTCGCGCCAAACTCATCCTGCAACGCCGTTGAATTAACTTTCACTACCAGGCCGTCAATCTCATAACCGAGATCGTCGCGAAGCGCTTCTTTTTCATTCGCGAAGTCAATCACCTCATCGATTGTCTGGCAGAGTTTGCGGTGTGGATTGACGCGAAAGCCTGCGGTCTCGAGCCAGGCGAGTGATTCCCAGTGCGTTGCAAAAGGCTTACGACCGTTCACGAGCAGGTCGTAGACAAACATATCGAGCTTTCGCCGCGCGACGAGTCGTGAATCGAGTTGACGAATCGCGCCCGCAGCCGCGTTGCGCGGATTCATAAAGCGCGGCTCTCCTGCTTCTTCCCTTTCAGCGTTGGTCCTTTCAAAAACATCGCGCGGGATGAAGACTTCTCCACGCACTTCGAGGCCAGTATCGATCGGTTTAGTTTTAAGTCGCAGCGGCACGCTCCGGATCGTGCGCGCATTTTGCGTGACGTCTTCGCCGATGCGTCCGTCCCCACGCGTCACCCCGCGCACGAGCAATCCATCTTCATACGACAACGACAACGACAAGCCATCAATCTTCAGCTCGGCGACGTATTCGAGCTTGCGACCTTCAGCCAGTCGCCGGCAACGCTCATCAAACGCGCGCAGTTCGTCGATGTTGTAGCTGTTGTCGAGCGACATCATCGGGCGCGTGTGAACGACTTCTGGAAAACCTTCCGCGGGTCGACCGCCAACTCTCTGCGTGGGACTGTCAGGTGTGACTAACTCCGGATGCGCTTCTTCAAGCCGCTGGAGCTTCTCGAGCAGTGCGTCATACTCGCGATCGGAGATCTCCGGCGCGGCCTCGACGTAATAGAGTTCGTCGTGATGACGGATCTCGTTTCTGAGTTTTTCAATTTCGCGTTTAACGACCAAATGCTACTCCGTTAACCACGGATTACACGGAATAAAATCCGGATTTTCAATCCGTCGAATCCGTGGCCCGTGCTTTAAGCCTGTGAATGACGCGTCCGATCAGTTTGATGCTGCGCAAAAAATCCTCGACGCGAATATTCTCATTTGGACCATGCGGATTTGATCCGGCGTAACTCGTGCCAAACGACGCCACCGGCGTTGGCGGTTGCGAAACTCCGCACACGGCGCCGACTGGTCCGCTCGACGGATCCATCGGATAGATAACCGGCTGCTTGCCGAAAACTTCCGTCGTCGACTCGATCACCGCGCGAGCGACGCGCGACTTCGCCGACGATTTCGCAAGCGGCGCACTGCCAAGTTCGATAATGTCGATGTCTCGAAATCCACGCACATCGAGATGCGCGCGCAAAAGTTTCATGACGATCTCGGCCGAAAGATCCGGCACGAGCCGGAAATCAAGACGCGCCATGGCAGTGCTGGGCAAGATCGTTTTCGCGCCCGCTTCGGTATGTCCGGTGTGAATACCGCAGATCGTGCAGGTTGCACCAAAGATATGTTCTTTGACGAGCGTATGGCCCTTCATCGCACGGACCCAACCGCCAATACGAAACTCGCGCTTGAGTCCGATTTCATCAAGTTCGATCGCTTTCAGAACTTCTGAGTCTTCATCACTGATCGGCGCGATGTGCGACGAAAATCCATCAATCGTTATCACGCCTTTGGGCGACGTGATCGTCGCGAGCGCCTGAACCAGGCGCCACGCCGGATTGGGCACGATCGTTCCCCACTTCGAATGCAAATCCGAGTGTGCGCCAAACGCGCGCAGTTCGAGAAACGTGATGCCTTTGAAACCGAGACTTACGACCGGATTCTCTTTAGTGTCGCTGGAACCTTCGTCCCACAAACAACCATTCGCTTGCAGGAGTTCCGGATTCTCGCTCGTGAATCGATAAAGACTGGGACTTCCGAGTCCATCTTCACCTTCGACAATAAAACGAAGCGTCACCGGAAGTTTGCCAAATGTCTTTTGATAAGCTTCGACGGCCGCTAAGCGCGCCACCAGATCGCCTTTGCTGTTCGCGGCGCCACGCGCGTACAACTTCCCGTCCGTTATCGTGGCGGCAAATGGTCCTGAAGACCACTCGGTCAGTAGGCCCACCGGCTGGACATCGTAGTGACCATAAATAACAAAAGTCTTTGGACCACTACCACACTCACCGTAAATGATCGGATAACCCGAGCCGACGCGAAACGTTCGCGTTCCGATACCCACACGTTGCATCGACTGTTCGACTGTCTCCGCGATCGCGCGCATCCCCGTCCCGCGCGCCGCCACGGACGGCATGCGACAGAGGTTCTGCAAGCGCTCCGTAAAGCTGCGTGCGTGTCGCTCAACGTAACGGTCGAACTTCGTAAACGTCATGATCTACTCTGCGGTTCTCTGCGTATCTCTGCGGTTCTCTGCGTTGAAATCGCCTCTAAACACAGAGGACGCAGAGAGCCCCAGAGGAGATCTAAGATATCTCAAACAATAGATACCTCGATTCCTCCTCGCCGCGTTCAAATCCGGCGCAAATCAGCCCTCGTGCAAACGCGTTTTGAAACTCTCCTCGCACGCGCGTCTGCTCTTCCAACGCACGCTTCGGATCGCTCTTCACGAGCGCGTTCCACTGCGAAGGTATCGACACTGAACCAGCCTGTTTCCCTTCAAACTGTACGGCCGTTCCATTCGCAAGCTCACGAACCTTTTGCGAATCCAAATGCCACGTTGCAAACAAGCGATCGCTAGGCAAACCGATTCGATCCGTGATCGACGCGTCGGCACTGTAGTCAATCCCATAAAAATTCCCGGCGTACGTATCGACAGTCGCGCCCAAACGGTTGAGATTGAAATGCGCGTTACGCGCCTGCATTGGATCCCACGTCCATTTGATCAACTTTCGACCCTCGCGCAGCGCACGTTCACGCTGGGCCCACTTCAAACGCGCGCCTACGCCTTTGTTCTGGTAATCCTTTGCCACCGCCATCATGTGCGAGTAGCCGAAAAACTCATTCGCTCGCACCGCAGCCATGGTGTGAACAAAGCCGACCATGCGATCGGCCGCAAACGCGCCGAGCGTCCAGCCGCCTGCCTGGCGTGAAACGATCAAATGACGACGTGGTGAGAGTTCAAGATCAGGTAGGCCAAAAGCTTCGCGCTGCAAAGAAAGACAACCATCGAACTCTTCGATCGTTGTGCACTCCCGAATTGTCGTCTCTTCCATCCGTAACGATCATCCCTTCGCTGGACGTGCCGGTATTTGAATCGTAGCTGCGAGACCGCGCGGAACAAGACTCTCCAAACTCACTGTTCCGCCGATCAGCTCGAGCAGTTTACGGCCGATGATAATGCCAAGTTCGTTGATGTTTGGCTCGTGTGCGGGCACGCCGTGTTCAGAATCAAACACGCCTACCACGTCTGCACGCGCTTCGCCATTGTCCATTATTTGAATCGACAACAGGCCTTGCGCATCGATGTTGACCGTAACTTTAACCGATTCACCAGCAGGGCTGCGACTAACCGCCCACGCAATGAAGTTGAAAAGCGTTTGTCGCATCTTTCCCTGATCGGTGACGATGGTTGAAATCTCCGGGGCAAGTTCGTAGTCGATCTTAACTTGTTGTTTCTGGGCCATGCGCGCAGCCGCCGAGCACGACTCGCGCAACGTGTCTCGCAAGGAGAACTCCTGGAAAAAAACTTCCGTTTGTCCTGCTTCGATGCGCGACAGATCTACGAGTTGATTAAGACTGGCTTGAAGTTGCAGACCTGAGTCCTGGACTTTCTGACAAAAGCGTCGCTGCGTGTCAGTGAGTTCTTCCTGATCGAGCAGGATTTCGCTGAAGCCGAGTATGGAAGTCAAAGGCGTGCGCAGTTCGTGCGACATGCGAGCTAAAAATAATGACCGATAATGTGAAACGCGACGCAACTCGCGATTCGCCTCTTCCAATTCCGCCGTGCGCTTTTGCAACTCATCAATCAGCAACTCTTCGCGTTGTTTGGGATCTTTCCTGTCGACACTTTCGCGTACTGTTTCATTCATATTGGATCTCAACCTGCTTGAAAATGAAGGGGGTCAATCAGGGTGATCAGGGTGTTTCGGTAGAGTCAATATAAACTATTAACGCCTGTCTGAGCGAGACATAACTTGAGCGCCCCTTGAACATCCGAATTGATTCGGTTAACTATGTTCGAGATGAATGGCCAACTCAGCGAGCAGCCGCTCGCGGAACTCATTCGCGAAATCTCGGCCAAGTCTCTCGGCGGCCGTTTGAGCCTCGAACACGACCGCATCAAGGTCGTCAGTTATTTTGAGGATGGCCAACTCGTTTACGCCGCCTCCAACCTGCGCAACCTGCGATTGCGCGAGTATCTAAAGAAGACTGAACTCGTTTCAGATGCGGATCTCGCGCGCCTCAATGAACGCCTGCCGGACCTCGAACTGCTCAAACAACTAACTGCGCAAAAACTCCTGAGCGCGACTGCCGCAGACCAACTCCACACGCGACAGGTCTCCGACGTTCTGCGCATGGCACTCGTCTGGACTGAAGGCAAGTGGGATCTGGAATCGAGATCTCATCTCCACGAAGAACTCAATCTCAAGATCGACCTTAACTCGTTACTTCTCGAAGCGAGTCGCAGAATGTCTGTTGACTTTATCGCCGTACGCTTTCGCAATCCGGCGGAAGTGATCACCCCGGTCACTACACCAGCGATCAACGACAAGTTGCTGCCGCCCGAAGTGTTCTTACTCTCGCGTCTCGATCAACCGATGCCGTTAAGCGATCTCGTTGCGATTAGTGGCATGGGCGAACCACAGACGTTGCGACTCGTCTACTCACTCGCGCTGGCAGGTCTGCTGCAACGCGAACACTGGAAGAGTGCGTTTCGAGATCAACAACCACGTCCCGTCGAGAAACCGGCGCCACTTCCAACACCGGCGGCCGAAGAACCCGAAGAAAAGCCACCTGACGTCGAGACGTTTCTCGAACGCGTGCGAACTGCGCAAACGTATTACGAGGTGCTCGGAGTAAGCGGCGAAGTATCGGCTCAGAGCTTGAAAGACCTTTACTACCGGTTGGCGCGAAATTACCACCCCGACCGCTTCCGCAAAGCTGAGCCCGCGCTCGTGAAGAAGATCGAATCGGCGTTCGCGCGCATCACCCAAGCCTACGACACGTTGCGCGACGATCAGCTACGCGCGACTTACGATGCGAAAATTCAGGCGAGAAGAAAAGCGGACCAGCTAGCGCAGTCAGCACCGAAGGCAACAACGCCGGCGCGGCAAGCGGAACCAGTCGCCGCAGACACCGCTGAACCGTCGCTACCGGCGGCTGAGCGTGCGGAAGCACAATTCAAAGAAGGATTCGCAGCGTTGGAGTTGGGCCAACGAAAAGTTGCACTCGGACTCTTCGCCTCCGCGGCGAGCGCTGCTCCCAAAGAACCTCGTTATCGTGCGTTCTATGGTCAGATGCTGGCGGCAAACGAGGCCACACGGCGAGCCG
>DATEWS010000777.1:0-2811 GCA_035257785.1 Pyrinomonadaceae bacterium | reverse complement strand
CCAGCCACAAACAGCACACAAGACACGAAGATTTAGCTTGCGAGGACGCCGTCAAGCGATGTGATCAGTTGATCCGCATCTGCTTCAGAGAATGGCATCGGTGGACGGATCTTCAGTACGTTGTGATGTGGGCCATCAGTGCCGAATAGAATTCCGCGTTCGCGCATTTGATTCACAACACGAGCAGCTTCGATGGCGTCGCTCGTTAGTTCCACGCCAATAAAAAATCCCGAGCCACGCACGTCACGGATGATCTCGTGACGTTGTTGCAACTCGCGCAAGCCGCTGAGCAAATGTTCACCCACGTCTCGCGCGTGTGCCTGTAGATTATCCTCCTGAACAACTTCGAGGACCTTCAAACCTATCGCACACGAAACGTTGTTACCACCAAACGTGCTGAAAAACTCCATGCCGTTCGCAAACGAGTCGGCGATCGCGCGCGTTGTAATCACTGCGCCGATCGGATGTCCGTTGCCGATCGGTTTACCGAGCACGACGATGTCCGGAACGACGCCGTATTTCTCAAACGCCCAGAAGTGCGTGCCGATGCGTCCATAACCTGTCTGCACTTCGTCAGCGATGCAAACTCCGCCCGCATCGCGTACCGCTTCGTAAACTCTGGCGAGATACCCGTCAGGAAAAATAATCTGTCCCGCCACACTCGGCATCGACTCAGCGATAAATCCGCAGGGATGTAACTTTCGCGCGAGCTCGACAACATGTTGCGCGTCCTCTTGCGATAAAGGGAGCGGAGCCTTGTGTACCCAACTCGGTGCACCTTCGCCGCCTGGACCATCATGTTTATAAGGACTGATATCGATCAGCGTTGTCGTGTTTCCGTGATATGCGTGCTCAAGCACGATCAGGTCGCGCGCCTTCGTGTGTGCGCGTGCGATCCGAAGCGCGAGTTCGTTCGCCTCGCTGCCTGAGTTGACGAAGTAACAAACGCTCAACGGATCAGGTAACGTGGCCGTAAGCTGCTCCGCATATTCAAGGATCACATCACTCAGATAGCGCGTGTTTGTATTCAACAGTTCCATCTGCTGCTGGCCCGCAGCAACCACCTTGGGATGACAATGACCAACGTGCGCGACGTTGTTGTATGCGTCGAGATAACGCCGCCCCTCGCTGTCGTAGAGATACTGCATCGAGCCGCGAACGATATTCAGCGGCTGCTCGTACGCAACACTCAGATTATGTCCGAGCAACCGCCGCCGCCCTTCAATCAGTGTTTTTATCCGTGTCATATCCGCGGCAAACTCTTTTCGATCGCTCTCTGACTGATCCGCAAATACTCATTCTCCGGCTGTTCGCGTAGCTGGTACGCCGCAATACAAACGCTCATCGCGAGCCGCAAACGCACGAGCGGCCACAACATCTCCAGCTCCTCATCGAGCAACTCAAACTCACTCGTGTAACCCTCAATAACCTCATCCGCTGCCGCACGCGGATCGGGCTTATCCAGTACCACATACGCGATCGCAATCGCGAGATCGCCAACGGTGTAGCTGTAAACCATGTCGCCGAAGTCGAGCAGACCAGTTACGATCATGCGCTCGGGATCGACGAGCACGTTGTAGTCATTCGCATCACCATGAATGACGCTTGTTCGCAACGCATCCTTCAATTCCACCCGAGCTCGCAACACGACCTCGCGTAGCGCAACATCTTCGATAAGCGCGGCATATTCATCAATGATGCGATTGCCATTCGCGAGATCCCAATGAAAGTCGCGATGCACTGCCGGATGATCGAAGTCGCTGAGCGCTTGGTCCAACTGTCCGAGCTTGCAACCGAGATCCCGCAACAACTCGTGCGGCTGTGGCTGAACCTTCGCGAACGGCACACCCGGAAGATAACGAACCAACCGCGCAAAGTAGCGCTCTTCAACGTTCACGATCTCAGTCGTCAACGGCGACTGGCAGAACGAAACGCGCCGTGCGACATGCTGCAAAACCGCGTTCTCCGCCTCGAGAAACGCGCGCGACTCGAGCGCGTTTGCTATCTTCAATACGAACTTTTCGCCGGCTTGATCCGTAAGCAGAAAGTTCTGATCGCGTTCACTCGGCAACGACTGCCCAAGCGCACGGACGCCAAAGAACTCGTCAGCAATTTTGACAGCCGCTTCGACAGTGAAGCGTGGAGCGTGTTCGAGCACGGCTCGCATTGTATTAACTTTTGTGCATTTTTGTGCCCCTTTGCGGCATAATTTCGCGGCATGACTCAACTCATCTCAACAATCGCGGTCGCAATGGGCGCGTCGTGGGTCTCGGGGATCAATCTCTACGCGACGGTCGCGACGCTCGGCCTCCTCAGCCGTTTTGCGCACCTGCGACTGCCCGGCGAGCTCGAAGTGCTGACTAGCTGGTGGGTGATCGGCGTCGCCATCGGACTTTACGCGATCGAATTCTTCGCCGATAAGATCCCTTACGTCGACAGCACCTGGGACGTGATTCACACCTTCATCCGCATTCCGGCAGGAGCGGTTCTGGCGGCGAGCGCGTTCGGTGATTTCGATCGCAGCATCCAGGTGATTGCACTCCTCCTCGGCGGTGGTCTCGCGCTCAGCTCCCACGGGACCAAGGCGGCGACGCGCGCCATGTTGAATGTGAGTCCTGAACCGGTTTCAAATATCGTCGCGAGTGTCATCGAAGACATTCTCGCGGTCGTCTCCGTAATCTGCTCCGTCCTCTTTCCCGTGTTACTCTTCATCATTGTCGGTGTAGGATTAGTAATATCGTTTCTGGTCTTCAAACGAATTATTCGATTCTTCCGGCAGGTGTCGAGAAGTATCCGCGGCTGGTTCGCGCC
>DATEWS010000776.1:0-3535 GCA_035257785.1 Pyrinomonadaceae bacterium | reverse complement strand
GCGCGAACCGCCGAACAAGTCGAACAAGTCGCCCACGAAATCGGCAACGGCGCGATCGCGCTCGTGTGCGACGTCGGCGATCCGGAAAACGTCACACGCATGTTCAGCGATCTGCGCGAACGTCTCGGCTACGCGGACATTCTCGTCAACAATGCAGGCATTGCCGAAAGCGCGACGGTGGTCAACACCACTGACGAGCTCTGGCATCGACACCTCTCGATCAATCTCTCCGGGACTTTTTACTGCACGCGCGCGGCGTTGCCGTCGATGTTGAAGAAAGGTTGGGGACGGATAATCAACATCGCATCGGTCGCAGGGAAAACCGGCGCTCCGTACATCGCAGCCTACTCTGCATCGAAGCATGGCGTGATGGGTCTCACGCGTTCGATCGCGCTCGAGGTCGCAGCGAGCGGGATCACTGTGAACGCGATCTGTCCGGGCTATGTCGATACTGACATGGTCTCGCGCGGAATTGAACGCATCACCACACGCACCGGGCGCAGCGCTGAAGAAGCTTTGGATACGTTGAAGAAGATGAACCCGCAGAACCGTCTCGTGACGTCCGAAGAAGTTGCGGCTGTGGCGTTGTTACTCGCGTCTGATGAGGGGCGAGGAATCAATGGGCAAGGCATCAATGTTGATGGCGGGGCGGTACTGTAACCGCGGATTTAATCCGCGGTTAGTTCATAAACCAACCTGATCGGCAATCCCATGATGTTGAAGTAGTCGCCTTCGATCTCTTCGATGAAGAGTGATGCCTTGCCTTGAATGCCGTACGCGCCCGCCTTACCGAACGGCTCGCGCGTCGCGATGTACCAGTCGATCTCGTCGTCGCTCATCTCCGCGAAACGCACGCGCGTCGTCTCGTAAGCAACTCGCGATTCACCTCCGACTCTAAGAACGGCCACCGCAGTCAAAACTTCATGCCATTTCGCGTTTAGCAGGTCCAACATCCGTCGCGCGTCTGCGTCGTCAACCGGTTGGCCCAAAATTTCGTTTGCGATGACAACGGTCGTGTCTGCGCCGAGCACCAACCCTTCCTGCAAACGACTGGCAACAGTTTCAGCTTTCGTGCGCGCGAGTCGCTGCACGTAAGCCGCGGGCTCTTCGTTCGGCAAAACGGTTTCATCGATGCCGGCAACCATGACTTCGTGTGGCCAACCAGCGCGTTCGAGTATTTCCGTGCGTCGCGGGCTGCTCGACGCGAGCACGAGTCTTTGTCTGAGATGATTCATAGACTTGATGCGGCAGAGTTTGCGTGTTTCAATCCACAATCGCAAGACTGCAAAGATGAATCAACTGATTAAATCTTTACCGGGCGTGCTGCGCGCGGCTGGAAACGCGGAAGAAGTCGCGCAAGCTGCTGCCATCGCGGCGTGGAAACATGCTGCGGGCGACGGTCTGAAAGAACACGCGGTGCCCGTAAAACTCGAGAATCGCACGTTGACAGTCGCCGTTGCCGACGCAATCTGGCAGAAGCAGTTACACGCGATGCGCGGGCAAATGCTGTTTCGAGTTAACTCGATCCTGGGCCAGCCAATCGTGAGCGCCATCGAATTCGTAGTTGATGCAAAGCTCGCAAAACCGCGTACTGAGATGCGAAAGCCGCCGGAGCAGCCACTCGACAACGAAGTGCCGCTTGAAATATGGTCGGCGGCTAACGCAATTCGCGACAAAGAATTGCGCAAGACTTTTTTAAAGACGGCTCTGGCCGCATTGAAACGAAAAGAGAACGATGCCACTAACCCAAGCTGATATCGAAAAGGTCGCGCAACTGGCCCATCTGGAATTGGCCGAAGAAGAGCTGAAGATGTTTGGCACGCAGATGGCGCAGATCGTTAACTACGTCGAGCAGCTCAACGAGATTGATACAACTAACGTCGAGCCGGCGATCGGTGGTCTAACACCCGAAGGCGCAACGACTGACTCGTTCCGCGACGACGAGATCTGCGGCTCGCTCGGGCAAAAGGTCGCGCTGGCCGAAGCCCCCGATCCCGCAGCCGGACACTTCCGCGTTCCGAAAGTTTTATAACCAGGTTATGTCGCGTCAAACAGTCGAGTTTTCAATTACGGCGGCCGAGAAGCTGAACGAAACCCTCAACGCGTTCCTCCAGATCGATCGCGAGGGTGCGTTGCAACGCGCCGCCGAGCTCGAGCAGAGTGGTCATGTTGGACCACTGTCCGGCGTACCGATCGCTGTCAAAGACAACATCTGTGTTAAAGGGCTGCAAGCCTCGTGCGGTTCGAAAATTCTAGGTGACTACCATCCGCCATACAACGCCACGGTTATCGAACGTCTGACCAAAGCCGGCGCGGTCGTGATCGGCAAAACAAACTGCGACGAGTTTGCGATGGGGTCGTCAAATGAAAACTCCGCGTTTGGACCAGTTCGAAATCCCTGGGACACGACGCGTGTTTCGGGTGGTTCATCCGGTGGTTCAGCTGCCGCAGTTGCTGCGGGCATCGTTCCCGTAGCACTCGGCTCCGACACGGGCGGTTCGGTGCGTCAACCAGCGTCGTTGTGCGGCGTGATCGGTTTGAAACCGACTTACGGTCGCAACTCGCGTTACGGACTCGTCGCGTTTGCATCGTCGTTGGACCAGATCGGGGTGTTTGCACGCGAAGTTGAGGATGTCGCTCGTGTACTCAGCGTGATTGCCGGACGCGATCCACAGGATTCAACGAGTGCGAACGTTCCCGTGCCTGATTACACAGCAGAACTCGACGGCGATCTGAAAGGCGCGCGCCTCGGTTTTCCACGCGCGTTGTTTGGGAAAGGTCTTGACGACGAAGTTAAGAACTCGGTCGAGAGCGTTGTCGATGCTTATCGCGATTTAGGCGTCGAGATTGTAGACGTCGAACTGCCGAGCGCCGGTTATGCGATCGCGGTTTACTACATCATCGCTACTGCTGAAGCCTCTTCGAATCTCGCGCGTTTCGATGGTGTACGTTACGGGTTCCGCGCGGAAGACGCGCCCGAGTTGCGGCAGATGTATCGCAAGACTCGCGAAGAAGGTTTCGGCGCGGAAGTCAAACGTCGCATCATGCTCGGCACGTACGTACTCTCCGCGGGTTACTACGACGCTTACTATCGCAAGGCGCAACAGGTGCGCACGTTGATTAAGAATGATTTTCTCGAAGCGTTTAAGAAGTGTGACGCGATCATCACGCCGACTTCGCCGACGCCCGCGTTTGCTATTGGTGAGAAGACGGATGATCCGCTCGCGATGTACTTGAACGACATCTACACAGTCACCGCGAACCTCGCAGGTGTTCCCGGAATCAGCATGCCGTGTGGTCTTTCATCCGAACGTCTGCCGATCGGATTTCAGTTGATTGGTCCATACTGGTCCGAGTCGATGCTGTTAAACCTCAGCCACGGCTACGAACAAGCGCGACCATTCACTGAAAGACCGCCAATCAGCGCCTCTTAAATTAGCCACAAAAAGGCACAAAAAGCACATAACAGTTTTTCTTGAACGCCTCGCGCTCAATAAATTCATGTTGTGCTTTTTGTGCCTTTTTGTGGCTAATT
>DATEWS010000775.1:0-3521 GCA_035257785.1 Pyrinomonadaceae bacterium | reverse complement strand
GCACCTCAAACTCGAGATCGTCGCGAAGCGACACCGTTTGCAGAACGGTCAAGACCTCGTGATAACCGTCCGGGCGCTTACCCAAAATCCTTAAAAGTCGATTGATTTTAGCGAAGGAAGGAAGCTTGAGAGATGTCGTGTTCAACGCGTGATGAAAGTCTGAGTTAGATAAACCGAACCATCCGGGGCGACGAAAGTGCCGATCGCCATCGCTTTGTATTCCGGAGACAGAATGTTCGCGCGGTGCTTCTCCGACGCCATCCACCGTTCGACCGCGAATGCTCCGGGATCGTCGTAGCCCTGATTGTACGCGATGTTCTCGCCAACGACGACATAGTGCAGAATTCCGACGAGTTTTGCGCGATCTCGCAGGCGCAAACCTTCAGGTGTGACGTGCGAGAAGTAACCCTGGCGCGACATGCTTTCGGAGTGAACACGCGCCATTCGGCAAACGTCACCATCCCACGTGAGTGGCTGGAGACCGTTCTGAGTTCGCATCAGGTTCGTCTGTTCGAACGCGCGTTTTTCGATCTCGTTTGGCTCGACGACCGCGGGCGGTGTTGAGATTCTGGTTACCGGCGCGATCGAGGTGATCAGACGAGCGACCGGCTGAGACTTAGCATCCTGGCCGAAAGCGGACTGGCAAAATATAACGAGAATTAGTGCTGCGAGGGGGATTAAACGAGACATAAGTGCTCACCACCACCCTCAGCCTACCAATCAGAAAAATATGGATCAACAACTTTGTGCTTCCCGAAAATTCTGTATAGAAGTGAACAGTATTAGGCTTCAGCCTTGCGCTCAGTGAAGCGGTAAAGCGCGCGGAGCCAGGATTGTTTGGTGGGGTAGCAATAAATAAACACGATCACCGCTATCGCCCCGGCCCAGTAGGTGTAACGCTCGTTCCCGGTCATCAGCGTCGCGATAAACCCGATAGTGGCTATCGCAGCCCCCAGCAGAGCGAGTTGGATGGTAGTTATTTCGAGGGTTCTTAGCAGGCCCGAGACCCCAGCCAGACCGGTAATATCCTGCAACCTCATCGTCTGAAACTTCGTGCGCCGCCACACCACAGCCCCCAGCCCGAAGATCAGAATGACGATCCTCACAGCCATATCGAGAACCACATTCGGCCGTTCGGTGAAGTAAGGTTTGGCCAGGAAAGCGAGGACGGAAAGGAGGATTGTAGCCACCAGCAAGCCCAGCACGGTTGTGGCTGCCGCCTTATGCCTTCGCGCCAGTTCCGACTGGGCTTCTGGGGAGGTTGGATCCAACCGGTACAATCCTCTTTTCGAAACTAAGGCTTGATTACTGCCGGTGTCGGCGACGGCGTCGACGCGGTTGGCGCGGCGCCGCTGGCTGCGTTTCGAGTCTTCGAATCGGGAGCTATTGTGCGCTGTGTTGGCGCAACGGGCGTCGTCAACGCCGGCAGCGTTCCGTTGTAACGCAGTGCTTCGTCGATTAAGTCTGAACCTTCTTTTCCGTCCTTGCTGATCAGGATTCCATTTTTGTTGACCGTGACGTCAGCCTTACCGGAAACCTGCTGCATCAGATTACCCATGAAGCTCTGCGGCTGGCGCTTCGAACAACGGTTTGGCGTTCCTTTATCGGGAATCGGCGCGCCGATGATGTTCAGTTGCTCCTTGGCTTTCTCGGTGTACTCGCTTTCGGGAAATTCCTGGACGAGCTTCTGATAGTAGCGGGCTGCTTCGTCCGGCTCCTCCTCCGCCTGGTACGTCGAAGCGAGACGGAAAAACACTTCGTCGTTATATGAGAAGCACGGATACTTATCGACAATCTCCTTCAAACGCGACTGCGAGCCTTTCAACCCGCCTTTGTGACCGAGATACTTAACGTCGTAATAAAAGCGCGCCACCTGCAGGTTGTGCATCGCGAGATTCTCCTGCACTTCAACAAGTCGCGCTTGTACAGTCTCACGCAGCGGACTCTGCGGATACTGCTGCAACAGCACTTTGAGACGCTGCTCAGCTTTGCGTGCGTGTGAGATGTCGCGATCGGAAAGTCCCATCTGCCTCATCTCCGCTTCAGCCACTTTTAAACTGGCGTCGTCGGCGAGTGGATCAGTCGGAAAGAACGTCAGCCAATCCTGGTAAGCCTGAGCGGCTTGAATCAGGGCGCTGGTCGTACCTTCGAGAAAGAAAGAATCCGCAATCGCGAGTTTTGCGAGCGGCAGAAACGGTGAATCAGGATATGTATTGATGATGGTAGCGAAGAGCAGGCGGCCGGTATCGTGATGGCCTTTGCGAACTTCCTTCGCTGCTTCTTCAA
This sequence comes from Pyrinomonadaceae bacterium, assembly GCA_035257785.1. Taxonomy (GTDB): domain Bacteria; phylum Acidobacteriota; class Blastocatellia; order Pyrinomonadales; family Pyrinomonadaceae; genus PSRF01. Next base: position 1,235 of record DATEWS010000775.1, on the reverse strand, counting down.
AGAGGACGCGATCACGACCAGCGACAGCGGCGCCTGTCAGGTCGGCGTACTTGTCTTCACCGCCACCAAAGAGACCGAAGAGTTTTCCTTTTTTCTTCTTCTTGTTGCTGGCACTCGCATTGGCTGTAGCTGTATTTCGTAGGCCAGCCGTTTCCTGCAAAGTACTCTCAACTCGTGTGTTCAACTCCGTAACCGTTGCCTCGAGCCTATCGATAGCCGTGCTATCGAACTTCTCGGCCTTGTCGTTTTTCGTTCGGATGTCATTCACTTCCGTAGACACCGATGAGACTTCCTTTTCCAGTCCCTTCAAGCGCACTATCGGATCGTCTGCATTCGCCTTCGCATCTTTCGTGTCCTTAGTCTTATCAGTCATCACCCTGATGGCACTATTCAGCGAGCGCCGCATCAGGTCGAGTTTCGAGGACATGACGTCTAGCCGCTGGCCGGTGGACAGCTCCGATTGGCCGCCGGATTTCTGTGCGACGCCCACCTTTGGCAACCCAAACATGAGGGCGCAGAAAACCGCCAGGATAAGAAAGCGAGACTTCATAAAATAACCTCCAATAAAACTTGTTGTTAGCTGCGAGTCGAGAGACTTAACGGCTATTCGGATTCAATTTTTATCGATCCGGTTGGCCTTCAAAAGCCGGGTTCAGCCACAAAGAGGCACAAAAATCACAAAATATTTCATTAATCCCTTTGTGCCTTTTTGTGGCTATACCCACTGGATTGTCGCATCGCGGAGCTCTTTGACCGCAGCTTCCGCGTCGGATGTACCAAAAATGGCCGAGCCCGCCACGATAATCTCAGCTCCGGCCGAGACCACCGTCTCTATATTCTTGCGATCGATGCCGCCGTCAATCTCGATCCGTACGTTCAACTGCCGCTCATCGATCATGCGGCGCAGTCGTTTCACTTTATCGACCGACTGGGTAATAAATTTCTGTCCACCGAAACCCGGATTGACAGACATTACCAGAATATAGTCTGCAAACTGTAGTGCCTCCTCAACTGCACCAACCGGCGTCGCCGGGTTCAACACCACTCCGGCCTGCGCGCCCGCGTCTTTGATCGCCATCAGCGTTCGATGCAGGTGTGCATCTGCTTCAACATGAACCGATACCATCTGCGCGCCCGCGGCGACAAACTGTGTCGCGTAACGTCCGGGCTCGGAAATCATCAAGTGCGCATCGATCGGCAGCCGAGTAAAGGCGGCAAGTGATTTAACCACGGGC
>DATEWS010000774.1:0-8669 GCA_035257785.1 Pyrinomonadaceae bacterium | reverse complement strand
GAGCGGGGGCAAGCCGCCCTTCCTGACTTGTTCTATTTAAAGCGATTCAGACCCCGTAGCTAGAACAAGTCAGGAAGGGTGGCTTGCCCCCGCTCACAGTGTTATGAATGCCGCTTTTAGAAACGTCTCGCGCAACTTCTCATCGTTAACGTTCGCGGCGATGAAGTCGACGATCTCTTTCGCGCGTGCGGAGGATTCCTGCGCGCCGGGTGCGTCACCCAGTTGTGACTTGAGACGCGCGCGTGCGGCGTGAACTTTCCACGTGACTAACGGCGCGGGATAGTTCGCCAGTTCAGCGAGCGCTGCGTCGAAGTGCTTCTCTGCTTCCGCGAGCTCGCCGTTTGCAATCGCGATCTTCGCCATGAGTTGATGGGCGACGGCAATGTACTTGTGAACCTCGTGCTCAGTTGCGGTCGCATATAAACGATCGACAAACTCGCGCGCCTTATCCAGGTCACCCTGACTCAACCAGTGCTCGGCCATCGCTGCTTCGAAGCGAATGTTGTATCGCCAGCGAAACCATGCATCGCGTTCGAAGATGTCTCGCACTTCGTGAAACGCTGCGGCCGTTTCCTGATGCGCTCCCGCGTGTGTGCAATCGATACCGCGATTGATTAACGAATTGGCTTCGGCTTCGAGCACGTGATGACGTCGCGAGACTTCAATTCCATCTTCGTTGTACTTGTGCGCCGACTCGAAGTCATAGAGCTCGCGATAAATCCAGCCGATGCAATTCGGAAAGCGCGGGTGCCAGAAGAGATCACCGTTGCGACGTGCTTTATCCATCGCTTCATTCAACGTTGCGAGTGACGCGGACATCTTTCCCTGGTTTCCCTGCGACAAGCCGCGGAAAAAGAAACACGTCAACAACAGAAAACCGTCCCGCAGTTCGGAAGCGAGTTGCATCGCTTCGTTTATGGCGGTGATCGCAAGCGCATATTCCGTTTGGAAGAAGTGCAAACAGGCGCGCCACGTCAACCCACTGCACAAGCCGGGTTTGTGATTGAGTCTTCTCGACGTGGAAATCGCTTCGTCCAACAATCTCTTCGCCTCTTTCAGGTCGCCGTAGCAACAATGCTTGAGACCCATCAAAAATATCGTATCGACCTTGAGCTTTTCGCTGCCGGCTTGCTCTGCAACTTCGAGGGCTTCGTTTGCGCGCGCGACCATCTCGTCGAGACGGTGTGAGAAAAACAACGTCATCGTGAGCGCGTTAAGGGCAGTCGATTGAAGCTCGAGGGAGTTCAACACGCGCGCCTGGTCGAGCATATCGGCGAAGTCTTTGGCAGCCTGAGTGAAGTTGCTCAAGGCGTGATTGACAGTGCCGCGCTTGTGGTAGAGCGTCGCAAATTGTGGCGCTTGTTCGGCGTCTGGAAGCTTTTCAACCAGATTAAGCGCGTGTGTGTAGTGCTCTTCGGCCTCGGCGTACCCGTAAAGCTTCGCGGCATGATCTCCGGCGTGAATCAGATACTCGATCGCGCGTGGAAAGTCGCGTCCCTGTTCGAAATGTAGGGCCAGTTGAGTCGCGATCTGCGGCGCGCGGTGGCCGTAGTGACTAAGCAACTGTTCGCCCGCTTGCTGGTGCAACCTGACGCGGCGCTTGTTGACGAGATCGCTGTAGAGAAAATTCTGATAAAGCGCGTGCGAAAAGCGATAACGCGTCGCGAGAGTGCCATCAGGCAACTCCTCTTCACCCTGGATGTCGATCAGCCGGTGACTCTTGGCGATGCGCGCGAGCGACTCTTCAAGATCAATCTCATCAACATCGAGCAGTTTCGCGGTTACGCTCGAAAGAAACTCCGTGCCTTCGACGCTGGCAAACTGCAATGAGCGCCGCTCTTCCGGATCGAGCGCATCCATCTTCTTGCTGATCATCGCGCGCACGCTCTCGGGCGCGACCAAATCCATTTCAGAGAGTGGTCTAACTAGGGTCCAACGACCATTCACCTTCGACAGATCGCCTTGCTCGCCGAGATACTGCAAGAGATTAGCGGCGAACAGCGGGTGACCTTCAGTCTTCTCGTGAACGAGTGAAGTTAGATCTAAAGGAAAGTCATTCGGTGAGAAGGTTGCATCGACGTATTCGGCGATGTGCTCGCGACTCCACGCACCCAGGGCCACCTCATCACAGAGGTTGTGCGCCTGCATCTCAGCTTTGTAATGCTTGAGCGGATGCCCGCTACGTTCGATGTCTTCCGGACGAAACGTGCCCGCGATGAGCAGACGTTGCGTAGCAATGCGTTGCGACAGATGCCGCAACAAATCAACGCTCGACGGATCGGCCCAGTGCAAGTCTTCCAGCAACAAAACCACCGGTGACGCAGATGCCAGCATCCCGAGCGCGTCGCCCATCTCACGCATCATGCGTTCCTTGGTCGCGCCGATAGTCTCCTGTTGTAACTTCTCGAGTGATCCGCTCGACGCAAACGCAGTTGGCAATTCCATGCACCACGTTGGCGCGTAAGTTCGCATGACCGCCGCGATGCGTTCGCGACCGGGCGCGTGGAGCAGTTCACCCATCGCATCGAGAAAAGGAAGGTATGCCTCGCCGGTGCCGTACTGCTCGACACAACGCCCGCGAGAGATCAGGAAGCCCGTTCGATGTTTACGCGCGCGCCGCAGAAACTCGTCTGAAAGCGAAGTCTTGCCGATGCCCGGCTCGCCGGTAATGAAAACAATGCGACCGGTGCCTTCGATTGCCTGCTGCAAAAGACCTTCGAGTTTTGTTATCTCTGGAGCGCGACCGACAAACTGTGGTCCTGAACGATCGATCAAGTCGGGATCGTAAACTATCGGTATTCCCGACCACGTACCGGTTATCGATGTGCGAAGACTGCGCAGTGCATCTGACATCTCACGCGCTGATGGATAACGACGCGTTTTGTCTTTGGCGAGTGCGCGCTCGATGATGAGATCGAATTCACGTGGCAGTTCCGGTCGCAACTTGCTGGGTGGCGCCGGATCGACAGCGGCAATGGCGTGCATGATCGCGAGCACACTTGGACCAGCAAACGCGCGCGTTCGCGTCGCGGCTTCGTAAAGCAGACTGCCGAGTGAAAAGATCTCGGAACGCAGATCGAGCTGCTCGCCGCGTGTTTGTTCCGGCGACATGTAGGCGGCCGTGCCGAGGACGATTCCCGGCCCGGTGAGATTTGCAGCGAGTGTTAACGCTTCGCGATCGATTTCATCTGTGCTGAGTCGGACCATCTTCGCGAGTCCGAAGTCTGTAACTTTCGCTACGCCCTTTGGCGTGAGCAGAATGTTTCCGGGTTTGATGTCGCGATGAATCAGTCCGGCGGAGTGCGCTTCTTCGAGTGCGTCAGCGATCTGAATGCCGATATCCAGCAGTGACGTGAGTGGCAGGGCGCCGTTGACCGCGAGATGGGAAGTCAACGTTTCGCCTTCAACAAACTCCATCACAATGAAGTCGACGCCGTCGGCTTCCTCGATCGCGTAGATCGTGACGATGTTCGGATGATTCAGGACTGACGCCGACTGCGCTTCCGCCAGAAGCCTGCGTTTGGCGGTTTGATCGCGAGTCGCTTCGGGCGCGAGCAGTTTGAGAGCGACGTAGCGGCCGAGTTTCGTGTCCTCGGCGCGATAGACCTGGCCCATACCGCCCTCACCAACTTTGTTGATGATGCGATAATGCAGAAGCATGCGTTCTGGTTCGACAGAACTCATCTGGATCTCCGGGGGGATGAACGGGTCGGAATGATATGTGTTCCAAATGAAACGCGCAAAGTCGCAGCAATTCAGACCACTATTGTGCCTTATGTGCCTTTTTGTGGCTGAGACATTTTGTTAGCCTATCCACATGCTAAGAACGCTCGCCGTCGCGAACTACCGATCGCTCCGAAATCTGATCGTTCCACTTCAGCGTCTCAACTTGATCACGGGTCCGAACGGCAGCGGCAAGTCGAGCGTCTATCGCGCGTTGCGTCTGCTGGCAGATACGGCTCAGGGCGGTGTGATTCCCTCCCTGGCGCGCGAAGGCGGATTGCCGTCAACTCTTTGGGCTGGACCAGAGAGCCTCGGACGCGCAGTTAAACGTGGCGAACACAAAGTCGAGGGCACGATTCGGAAAGAACGCACGAACCTGCGGCTCGGTTTCGCGGGTGATGAGTTCGGATATGCAATCGATCTTGGTTTACCATCTCCGAGCAGATCGGCATTCGCTCTCGATCCGGAGATCAAGACTGAAACCATCTGGGCTGGTCCAGTGCTGCGGCCTGCGGCCTTGCTGGTCGAGCGTCATGCGGCAGTAGTTCGTTCCCGAAACAGTGAAGGCGATTGGGATGTACTGGCGTACGAACTCTCGAGTTTCGACAGCATGTTGACGCAGTTTGCCGATCCACGAAATGCTCCGGAGATGCTCAGGTTGCGCGAACAAATTAGGTCCTGGCGTTTCTACGATCACTTCCGCACGGACGTTGATGCGCCCGCGCGTCTGCCGCAGATCGGCACGCACACGCCGGTGCTCAGCAACGATGGCGCAGACATGGCGGCGGCGCTACAAACAATCCTGGAGATCGGTGATCCCGAAGCGTTAGCGGAGGCAGTTGACGACGCCTTTCCGAAATCGTCGATTGAGGTATTAAATTTAGAGGGCCGGTTTGAAATTGCGATGCATCAGCATGGACTTCTGCGTCCGTTGCGAGCGGCGGAGTTGTCTGACGGCACGCTTCGTTACCTGCTTTGGATTGCGGCGCTATTGACGCCGCGACCGCCTGAGTTGCTTGTGTTGAATGAACCGGAGACGAGTCTTCATCCGGATCTGTTGCCGCCGTTGGGACGTTTGATCGCGAGTGCCGCCGAAAGATCGCAGGTGTTGGTCGTGACGCACGCAGCGAAGTTGATCGAAGCACTCGAAGAGCAGGACGACTGCAATTCGGTAAGATTGGAAAAGGAGTTTGGCGAGACGAAGGTCGTAGGCGCCGGCGCACTCGATCTACCCGTCTGGCGCTGGGCGTCGCGGTGATATTTCACGCAAAGGAAGACGCAAAGGCGCAGTTTCTTCTTTGCGGCTTTGCGGGCTCTGCTTTGCGCCTTTGCGTGAAACTCACTCTTGCATCAAGGAACATGCAATGATTACAACACTTCGCTACTCACTACTTGCGCTCCTGTTAACTCTCCACAGCGCGAGCGCGGTCAGGCAGAACGGTTCAAAGCCGCTCATCCTGAATGACTGTGACGTTCGGGGAGTTCAGGGCAAAGCGAAGTGCGGGACGATTGAAGTCTACGAAGACCGCGCCGCGCGCAAAGGCCGCAAGATCAACCTGAACATCGTCGTCCTCCCAGCCACGGGCGCACAACGCGAGCCCGATCCACTCTTCTACTTCGCAGGTGGTCCAGGCTCGTCCGCGACTGAAGACTCACCCGGCATAGCGCAAATCTTCGCAAAGATCCGCGAGCATCGCGATCTGGTTTTCGTGGACCAACGCGGCACCGGCGGCTCAAACCCGCTCAATTGCGACTTCTTCGATGCGAACGATCTTCAGAGCTATTTCGGCTACTTCTTTCCACTCGAAGACATTCGCAAGTGCCGCACACAACTCGAACCCAAAGCCGATCTAAAGCTCTACACCACCACGATCGCGATGGACGACATCGACGATGCTCGCGCCGCACTTGGCTACGACCGGATCAATCTCTTCGGCGGCTCTTACGGAACCCGCGCGGCACTAACGTACCTGAAACGTCATCCCCAACACGTGCGCACCGCGATACTGCAAGGTGTCTCACCGACAAACCAATTAATGCCGCGCGACTTCCCGCGGGACACTGAACGCGCGCTGCAAGGCGTTCTCTCCGAGTGCGTCGCGGATCAGCAGTGCAACACCGCGTTTCCAAATGTGAAGGCCGAAGCACAGGCCGTGCTCGCGCAACTCATCAAAGGTCCAGTCGAGGTTGAGATCCAAAAGCCGCGTTCGACTGAACGTGTCAAAGTAAAGCTCTCTCGCGACCTCGCCGCGGAAGCGATTCGTTACATGCTTTACAGTCCAGTTCCGGCGAGTCGTGTTCCACTCATGATCCATCTCGCGTCGCAAGGCAATTTTGGTCCTCTGGCCCGCGCCGCGCTCGAATTTCGAGTGAACCTCGTCGGCACCGGCAGCAATGGAATGTATCTCTCGGTCACGTGCGCCGAAGACTTTCCGTGGATCAAACCCGGTGAAGGCGAACGAATCGCAGCGAACACTTTTCTCGGCGACTATCGACTGCGACAACAGCGAGAAGCATGCGAACTCTGGCCGCGCGCAACGATCGAACGCGACTACGCTCAAGCAGTGCGATCGGATGTTCCGGTTTTGATTCTGACGGGCGAGTGGGATCCGGTGACTCCGCCGTCAAACGGCAACTCTGTCGCGCAGACACTGAAGAATAGTCTTCAGGTCGTCGTGCCGCACGGCGCGCACGGTCTCGGTGGGCTCGAAGGAATCGCGTGCATCGACAATCTCATACGCGAGTTTGTCGAGCGCGGAACTAACAAAGACATCGACACGAGCTGCGTGAACAGCATCCGGCGCAAAGGTTTTGCGATGAAGTTTCAATGAAGTGCGACAGTTGCCAACATGAATTGGCTGACGACGCGCAATTCTGCGCGCGTTGCGGTCTGCCGACTGCGCGGCATTCGAGTGACGCCACAACTCAGATCGATCTACAGCAGGAAACAAACCCGAACACGCCGCGATCGACAGATGATCATCATCCGGATGCGCGCGTCGGTCTGATCCTCGATTCGAAATACAAGCTGATCGAGAGTCTCGGCGAAGGCGGCATGGGTTCAGTCTTTCGTGCCGAACGTCTTCACATCGGCGATGAGGTGGCAGTCAAACTCCTGCATCGCGATCTCGTGCGCGAGAAACACGCACTCGAGCGCTTCCGCCGCGAGGCACGCACAGCCGCGATGATCCGGCACCCGAACGTCGTCACCATTCACGATTTTAACGACGGGACGAGCAACGGAAGTGAAGCCTACATCGTGATGGAGCTGGTGCAGGGTGCGTCGCTCCGCCAGCTCCTGCAACGCAACGGGCGTATGTCGCCGGCGCGCGCTGTTCACCTAATGCACGACATCTGCGCCGGAGTTGGCGTGGCGCATCGTCGCGGGCTGTTGCATCGCGATCTCAAGCCCGACAACGTGATCGTCGTGCCGCCGAGTCATGAAGGTGACGAAGAAACGGCGAAGGTCGTCGACTTCGGACTCGCGAAAGTGCGCGACGTCGCAGCGACAGCGTTGACGCAAACGGGCACGGTTCTCGGCACGTTGTATTACATGTCGCCGGAACAGTGCAGTGGCGAGGAGTTGGACGCGCGTGCTGACGTCTACAGTCTCGGAGCGATGTTTTACGAAATGCTGACCGGCAATCCGCCGTTTCGCGCCAACAACCTTGCCGGACTGATCTCGAAGCACTTGCACGAACAACCTCCACTTATTCCGCAATCATTCGAAATCTCTCCTGCACTCGAGTCGGTGTGCATGCGCGCGCTAGCGAAGGATCGCAACCAGCGCCAGCCGGACGCGATTGCCTTTGGAAGCGATTTGCAAAAAGCGTTGAAGGCGCCGGTGATCCGTCGTCCGGCTCCATCTACGTCGCGACACTCGCCGTTAAAGTGGATTGCCGCCGCTGCCGGAGTGTTCGTCGTACTCGTTCTGATCGTCGGCATTGTGATTGGGATCAATTATGTGGTTTCGCGTATGAAGGCGAGTCGCGACACGGCTGTGCAGGTACAAAATCAGAACAGCACGCCGCCGCCTGTAGTTGTTCCAACTTCGACTGTGGATCTCAAGGGTACGTGGGCGGGCACTTATGGACCACTCGGTTCCGCCACCAAGCTCGTGATCAAAAATCAGAATGGCAACTCGTTCGACGGCGAGTTGCAACAGGGCACCATTCGCGTCGCCTTCAAAGGCACTTACGACTCCGCATCACGGACGTTGACGATGTCGCAAACGAAAGTGTTGAGTGGCGAAGGCTGGGATCTCGGCGAAGACGTGGGCAAGGTTTCGGATGATGGAAAAAAGATCAGTGGCACCGGCAAGGATCCGCTCGGCGAATCGCTCGGGATAAATTATCAGTGGACGTTTACAAAAACAGCCGCGGATTCACGCAAATGAACGCGGATTTCTTATCCGTGTTTTTTCGCGTGAATCCGCGGCTTAGATCTAGTTCAACAGAGTCAATCCAAGGATGCTCTCGAGGATCGTTCCCAGGATGCTGTAGCTTCCATTCGAGTAGCGGCCGTAGCGTGAGCGGCTGTAGTAACCGTCCTCATAACCACGCCTGAACCCTTCACGAAAGTAGTACTGATACTCGCCCAAATCTACGTAGTAGGCATCGTATCCGTAGCTCGCATCCTGATAGCCGTAAGCCTCTTCAGGACTAAAACCATAACCGTCTTCACGATCTGCCTGTCCAGCGTAGAAGCCCTGCTGATAACCATCATTAATCGCGCGTTGCAGCATCTCCGCGCCGTAGCGGTTCGTTTCGTAGTAGCTGCTGCCCCGGCGATAGCGATAGTTGTATGGTCCATAGTCGTTGTAGCGCCACTGTTGCAAGCGCAACTGGTCACGACGCAGTTGGTCCAGGTAACGCTGCTGGTAGCGCAACTGGTTTAGACGTCGCTGCTGCTCGAGCACACGCTGACGCTGGTTCAGGTAGTTCTGC
>DATEWS010000773.1:0-3188 GCA_035257785.1 Pyrinomonadaceae bacterium | reverse complement strand
CGCGGGCGGCGCGTTGTACCACAGAAAGCCGAGACTCGCGCCCGCCATCGCGCCACAAAAGATCGTTAACTCCGCCGCTTCCGGCCGGTGCGTCAAGTCGAGATAACCAGCCCAACGCGCGTCGCTGCTGAGATAAGTGAAACCGGTCAACGCGCTCATCGCGATGAACGTGATGCTGATCGCCAGCCCATCCAAACCATCGGTCAGGTTCACCGCGTTGGAAGATCCCAACAGCACCACCGCGATCAGAATCAGGTATAAATAAGGACCGATATAACTCTTCCCGTACGGATCCGCGGTGGTTTTGAAAAACGGAATGCTGATATTCCACGAATAACCAGCTCCGCCAAAAAATTTGACTGACGTGAACAGCACTGCCCAAACACATACCGCCACCAGCAACTGCGCGAGAAGCTTCTGCCGGCCCGTCAAGCCGAGGCTGCGCTGCTTCGCCATCTTCGCGTAGTCGTCGACGAAACCGACCGCAGCGAATGCGAGCGTCGCGATCATCGCGGTCCAAACGTAAACACTCGTGAGTCGCGCCCACAACAACGTCGAGATCAAAACTGATCCGACGATCAGCACGCCTCCCATCGTCGGCGTGCCGCGTTTCACCTGGTGCGCTTGCGGACCCTCTTCGCGAATCTGCTGGCCCACGTTCCACTGTTTCAACGCTTCGATAAGCTTGCCACCGAAGAACAGCGATATCAGCAGCGCCGTAATCGTTGCGTACGCGGTACGAAACGTGACGTACTGAAAAACGTTGAGCGCCTTGACGAGATACCAGTCCTTGTCCTTGAAGTGAGTGAAGAGGAGCTCGTAAAGGAAGTAGTAGATCACCTCTCGTCTTCTCCCACTAACGGAAAGTGTTCTCGCAGAGCTTTGACGATCTTGTCCGTTGCAACACCTCGTGAGCCTTTCACCAGAATCAAATCGCCTTCTTTCACATCTTTCGCCAGTTCCGCGGCGGCTTCGTCAGACGAATCGAAAAATTTCGTCACCTTCAGTCCTGCTTCTCTACCGCCGAAAACGATTTCCTGGCCCAAGCCACGAACACCCCAAAGCACGTCGACACCGGTCGCCGCGATCTCTCTTCCGGCTTCCCTGTGCAAAGCGATTTCGTCCGGTCCGAGCTCGAGCATCTCGCCGGCGATCACAAACAAACGCTTGCGACCGCGACCGCCCTCCGCCATCGTTCGCACCATGTTCAGCAACGATCTCGGATTCGAGTTGTACGAATCGTCGATCACCGTGAAACCTGCCGCGAAATCAAAAACTTCGCCACGCATCTTCGGCGGCTGCGCAGTGTTCAGCGCGCGCGCGATCTCTTCCGGCGGTAACGAAAACGCTGTTGCAACTGTCGACGCCGCGAGCGCGTTGCTCAGGTTGTGCCGCCCACTCATCGCGAGCGACGCACGCGCCTCTCCCAGCGGCGTGCGTAAACGAAACTCAATCTTCCCTAACGAGCGCGTATCGATCTCGGTTGCGGAAACGTCCGCCGCGTTGTCCATCCCAAACGTCAACGTGCGTCCCTGGTGCTTGTCGCGCATCTTCATGACGAGCGCGTCGTCGGCATTCAGGATCGCAACGCCTTCCGGCTTTAGTCCTTCGATCAACTCCGCTTTCGCCGCGGCGATGTTCTCGATCGTTCCGAGATACTCGAGATGAACCGGGGCGACCATCAGTTCCACCGCCACATCAGGCGGCGTGATTTTGCAGAGTCGCTGAATCTCGTGTGTCGGAGACGACATTCCCATTTCGAGCACCGCAATATCGAATTGATCCGGCGAACGATCTTCACTAACCATGCGCAACACAGACAACGGCAGTCCGAGACCGTTGTTGTAGTTGCGCTCACTCTTCAACACGCGACGACCGGCACTCGCCAACACATGCGCCGTTAACTCTTTCGCAGTCGTCTTTCCGGCGCTGCCAGTGATCGCCACTACCGGTTTCCCCCAGGCGGTGTAGACACGATGCGCGAGTTGTTGTAAAGCCGCGATCGCATCGTCAACTAACAGCAAGCGATCCTTCACATTTTCAAGATCGCCGGCATGATCCTTACGCGCCACTGCCGAGATCGCACCGCGCTCGAACGCGTCGCCGATGAATCGATGCGCGTCTACAAATTCACCATTAAAACCGGCGCGGGCGTAGTCCTGCTGCGAGAGTGCAAAGAACAGTTCGCCCGCGCCCACTGAACGCGAGTCGATGGAATAATCTCTAATCTGTTTGTCAAACATCTCGGCGCTAATGCTTGTCGCATCCGCGCCCATTAAAGCTGCTGCCTCGCCAACCTTCACGTGATTACGGCCTCTTCCTGCTCCATCGATTCTTCATCTTTTGGGGGATGATGTTTTGCCCGGAGGGATGATCGCTGATCGCGTAGTCGTCTTCTGCAATCAGCAATGCCGTAGTTTACGTCATCTTCGAGAATTTCTTCATCTACGATCGCGATATTCATGTCGGGTGTTACTGCAACCTCCCAAAGTCAACATAAATAAGCTGTCCCGTATTCACTTCAGTGCCGGCGGACGGGTTCTGTTTCAAGACTCTTCCTTCGCCGCGCGCTTCCACTTGCAAACCAAGTTGCGCGCAAGTCCGGGCGACGTCGCGCACGCTGCGGCCACGCAGGTCAGGCATTAGGATCGCCTTCTTCGTCGCGGAAGCGTAGACAACTTCACCGCCTCGTCCCCCGTTGTTATCCACGGTCGGCATTGTGGCTTGCCGCTGTTGCTCAGACTGCGCTTGTTCATCTCGCAACTTCTCAGCGCGTTCCGGATTGTCGTTGACTTGCGCGATCAACTGCGGCGCCGACTTCGTTTCGATATCAGGTTCGACGCCGAGCGCGGGCAGGATCTGTTCGGCAACTTCGCGAAAGACGGGCGCGGCGACCTCGCCGCCGTGATAGGCGCCCTTCGGTTCATCAATCACTACGATGATCGCGACCTGCGGATTACTCACGGGCGCGAAACCCACAAATGAACCGACGTACTTCGTGGCTGAGTACGCTCTCGTTTTAGGATCGATCTTCTGTGCGGTGCCGGTTTTGCCTGCTGCTGAATAACCATCCAACTGCGCTTTTTTCGCAGTTCCGATCAATGTCACGCCTTCGAGCATGCCGCGCAATGCGATCGCAGTCTCGGCACTGATCACTCGTCGTTGTTCCGGCTCGGCACGATAAACAA
>DATEWS010000772.1:0-6615 GCA_035257785.1 Pyrinomonadaceae bacterium | reverse complement strand
CCTGCTTGTTCCGCAGCCTCGGGCAAGTCGTAAAACTTGACGCGTTCGCGATGTGCACGACGCGAGGGACACGACGGGCGGCAGTAAACTCCGGTTGAAGTCACGGCGAAGACAAACTGTCCGTCAAACCGCGCGTCCTTCGACATCACGGCTTGCCACTGTTGATTTGAATTCGTGTTTAGCATGAGTGAATTCTACGTCCCCTGAGATTCTCAATCTATCTGCTTCTTGCGGTCAAACTGGGCCGCAGATTACACGGATTAAAAATCCGATTTTTTAATCTGTGTAATCTGTGGTTAAAATGCATCCACACACGTGGATTCGGAATTTCTGTCACAACTGAACGAACAGCAGCGTGAAGCTGTCCTCGCCACAGAGGGTCCGCTCCTCATTCTTGCGGGCGCCGGCTCAGGCAAAACGCGCGTCATCGCGCATCGCATTGCTTATCTCATTGCCGAGAAAAAGATCGCAAGCTGGAACATTGTCGCCGTCACGTTTACGAATAAAGCGGCCGACGAGATGCGACAGCGTGTCCAGCGACTGCTTCACGCGCAGAGTCGAAACGATCTACCACTCGTCTCGACGTTTCACAGTCTTTGCGTGCGCATGCTGCGCCAGGATATTGAAAAGTTGAACGACAAGTACACACGTCGTTTCACCATCTACGACCAGGACGACTCAATACGGCTCATCAAGCAGGCCATCAAGGAGCTCGGGTACGACGAAAAGTACGTGGCGCCGCGCGCGACGCAATCAGCTATCAGCTCCGCCAAGAATCGCGGTGACGACCCGACTGCTTTTGCTGCGATGGCTGAATACCAGGACGAGCGCCGCGCGGTGATGGCCAAGGTTTACGAGATGTACGAAGCGCGCTTGCACCGCAACAACGCGCTCGATTTCGACGATCTGCTGATTAAGACTGTGCGACTGCTGCGTGACGTGGCTGAGGTTCGAGAGAAGTACAACAACAAGTTTCGCTACATTCTCGTTGACGAGTACCAGGATACAAACTCCCTCCAGTTTGCGATGATGAGTTTGATCACTCAGAAGAGTCAGAATATCTGCGTAGTTGGCGATGAAGATCAGTCGATCTACAAGTGGCGCGGCGCCGATATCAGCAACATTCTCAATTTCGAGAAGCATTTTCCCAGGACCAAAACAATCCGCCTCGAACAAAACTATCGTTCCACGCAAACGATTCTCGACGTCGCGGGCGCGGTGGTGAAAAACAATCTCGAACGCAAGGGAAAGAATCTCTGGACTTCAAACCCGCGTGGCGGTCGTGTCGGTTATTACCAGGCGTTTGATGCTGAAGCTGAGGCGCGTTGGGTGGCGCAGAAGATTGTCGAGCATCGTCACGACGAGCGCGACATTCGTGCCGCGGTGCTTTATCGAACGAACTCGCAATCGCGTGTGTTTGAAGAAGCGATGCGTCGCGCCGGTCTGCAATACAACATTATCGGTGGCTTCTCATTTTACGAGCGCATGGAAGTGCGCGACATCATCGCGTATCTGAAGCTCGCGCTGAATCCAAACGACACGATCGCGTTACAACGTGTGATCAATAGTCCGCCACGCGGAATCGGGAAAACAACGATCGACGAGATCGAGCGACGCGCACGTGATTACGGGCTGACGTGGTGGGAAACGATCGCGATCATCGTCGAACAACCGGAGAACCTCGGCTCACGTGCGATTACTGCATTGAAGAGTTTCCGGCGCATTGTTAATCAACTCGCTGAGCTTTCTGATCCAGAAAGCAATGCGAACTCCTCGTCGCCTGTTTCTGATGTTGTGCGCGCAGCGATCATCGAAACCGGTTACGAACTCGCGCTTCGTTCCGAACGCACCGACGAAGCGGAAGGTCGTCTCGAAAACTTGCAGGAACTGGTGAACGCCGCCGTTGACTATGACGAACAAGGTGTCGAAGGTTTGCGAGAGTTCATCGACCACTCGGCACTCGTTTCCGATCAAGACGACTACAAACGCGACGCACCGGTCACGTTGATGACGGTGCACTCAGCGAAGGGCCTCGAGTTTCCGCTCGTCTTTGTCGTCGGACTTGAAGAGGGCCTGTTTCCGCATTCACGCGCAGCAACAGACCGCGCGGAGCTCGAAGAAGAACGCCGCCTCGCATACGTTGCGATGACGCGCGCCGAACGATACTTGTACGTGACGCACGCGATGAAACGTCGCGTGTATGGTGAAGAGTTGGCGTCGGAACCGTCGACGTTTTTGAATGAGATGCCCGATGATCTGCTCGAGGATCTGACCCTTGGTAAGTCGTGGCTTTCGTTCAAGCACGGTTCCTCAGCAATCGATTACGAACAGGGCGAGTATCGCAAGGAACGCAAGAAATATACGGGCAAGACTTACGACAGCGTTGACTCGATCGCGGAGTTCTTCAAACAACGCAATCGCCAGATGGGCCAAACCTCCGGCAGCCTCCCGAACGTTCACAAACCGGCACCAGCACCAACGTCGTCTTCCAACGAAATCACGCCGGGCTCATATGTGAAGCATTCGAAGTATGGTCGCGGCCTAGTGCTCAGACGCGAAGGCGCAGGCGAGTCAGCAAAGTTGACGGTGAGTTTTCCCGGTTACGGGCAGAAGAAATTGGTCGAGAAGTACGCGGGACTGGAGAAGGCTTAGGGGCAGGAGCAGAAAACAGGGGCAGGTCAAACCGAGATCCTGCCCCTGCCTGCTGTTCCTGCTCCTTGTTCTTAGCTGGTGGCGGTCAGTTCCGCGGCGATTTCGTTGGCGTTGAAGACCTTCTTCAACACCTCAAGCATGCCACGCGAATCAACCGATATCGCGCGATTCACTGAACCATCGTACATAAAATCACCAACCAGCGATTGAATGTTGCCGTCGAAGATCAGTCCGACGAGTTCGCCGTTCTGATTGATCGTCGGTGAACCCGAGTTACCGCCGATGATGTCGTTTGTGGAAACGAAATTAAACGGCGTATTCAGATTCAACGCACTCTTCTTCTCGATCCAACGTTGCGGCAGGTTGTATGGAAACTCGTGCTTGAACGCATCGGAGCGAGCATACAAACCACCAAGCGTCGTAAACGGCGGCACCTTCTTTCCATTCTCCATGTAACCTTCAACCGCGCCGTACGAGAGACGCAGCGTGAAGGTGGCATCCGGATAGATCTTGTTGCCTTCAGTCTCGAACAGAGCGCGCGCGATCTTCGCATAGTTGGCACGCTCAACGCCGGTCACTTCACTTTCGTAACGCTTGCGCACTTCGCGAGCCTTGGCATCAATCTCACGCGCAACCAGGATCATCGGATCGTTGGAAGCATCAATCGCCTCAAAACCACCCTTCGCCAGCTCCTTGCGGAATTCCGGATCCTTCAGCTTCGTTCCCGAAATCAACTCGTCGGCACGTGCTTCCGGAGTCTTTCCGGCGAGCACTCCCTTGACGAGCGGATTGTCCGCGCCGAGCAGTTCGACCATGAAACCGAGCGAGTCTGCGAGTTTCAATTTCTCGAAGTCTTCGTGAATCGGAGCGGGTGAAAAGAGGGCGAGCTCGAGCGAAGCACGACGAGCATCGGTGTACTCAGGCAAACGTTCGGCATTCGGCTTCTTACTCTCGGCAGCCATACGGACCAACGTGCGCGCGTAGCTGAACAAGACGCTGTTGAAGCCACCGGCTTGCTCGAAGATGCGACGCTCACGAATGTAGCTCGGATAGGTTTTGTGAGCCGCGGCGATCGCGTCCCACGCGCCCCCGTACATCTTCTGCCACTCAGGATTCGCGGCGACGGCCTTGCGCAGCGCCTGCTCTTCTTTCATCTTGCGCGACATCAACGCCGGATCTTTTAGTCCTTTGAGTTGTCCGCGATAAACCTTCAGCGCGTTCTGAACGCTGTTGAGTTCGTTCTGGCTTTGACGAGTTTGCTCTTCGCCCATCGACATGTACTTCTTAAGCACTGCCTCGCGACGCTCGAGCAAGCGAAGAATGATCGGAATGCTCGTGTCGCGCAGTTCTTCGAGATGCGCCACCGTGTCGAGACGCGAAGTCGAACCCGGATTACCGGTCACGAAAACAAGGCTTCCCTCTTTCGCGCCGGCAGTGGACCACTTGAAATAGCTTTCCGGATGAACTGGCTGATCGTTCTCGTAAACGCGAACGAGCGCCATGTCGATGTTGAAGCGTGGGAAGTTGAAGTTGTCAGGGTCGCCACCAAAGAATGCGGCCTGAAATTCAGGAACGAAAACCAAACGAACGTCGGTGTATTTCTTGTAACGATAAAGATTGTATTGGCCGCCCTGGTAAAGCGTAATTACGTCGGAACGCAAGCCGGTTGCTTTCAACGACTCCGCTTCGATTGCCGAGATCTCAGCGCGTCTCGCAGCGAACGCTTCCGCATCAGTCGCGTTTGGCTTCACTGCTCCAAGCACGCGCGCAGTGACGTCTTCGATGCTGATCAACTGGTTCAACTCCAGACTCGGCGCTTTGATCTCTTCGGCACGAGTGCGTGCCACGAAACCTTCTTTAGCGAGGTCCTTTTCCGGCGTGCTCACTTCACCGACGATGTCTTCGACGATGTGGTAGTTGGTCAACACGAGACCATTTGGCGACACGAAGGAGCCCGAACCGCCGTTGTTGAAACGCACGGAGGCGAGCCGAACTTTGTTCAGCCACTCATCGGTGATGTCGAACCCGTACTTCTTCTTGATTTCAGCGCGGGGAACGTTGTTGAACGTCCACATGCCTTCGTCGGCGAGCGCCGTGAGATGGAGTGTTTGTAAGCTGAAAAGCGCCAGCAGCAGCGCAGAAAAGAATTTTTTAAATTTCATTTCGAATCCTCAAAAACCTCAGATTGGTGGAGACAGTCTTAGAGCGTCGTTTTGACTCATTTAGATGCCTCAGCGTGAAAAAGTCAAATTTGAAGGGGTTCTATTCTTTTTCGCCGCGGTCTCTCAGCCGGATGAATTCATCGAGCGAGAGGTCGCCGTAGCCGCGCTCTTTCATGCGTCGAATGTAGGAGGCACTGACGCCGTGATCCTTCAGCCGTACTAACTGTTCGGTGCTCGTGTTGCTGTAGCCGAGATCCTTGATTTCCTTGATGAAGGCGGCACTCACGCCGTGATCTTTCATCCGCACCAGTTCGTCGAGTGGCAGACGCGCGTAACCGAGTTCTTTAATCTCATTCACGAACTCGGTGCTGACGCCGTGATCTTTGAGCGTGATCCACTCGTCGAGGTTCGCGCGGTTGTAGCCGGCAGAGATGAATTCGTTGATGTATCTGGCACTGACGCCGTGATCCTTTGTTCGGACCAGTTCGTCAGGGCTGAGGTTACTGTAGCCGAGTCCCGACAGTTCGCGAATGAAGTTAAGACTAACGCCGTGGTCTTTCATTCGCACCACGAGATCGGTGGTCTTTACTGAATAGCCTAGAGCTTTCAGTCCCTGGAGGTATTCGAGCCTAACGCCGTGGTTGCCCATGCGAACGAGTTGTTCGACGGTGGAGGTGTCGTAGCCCTGCGCTTTCAACTCGTTGATGAAAGCGAGGCCCGTGTCGCTCATCGCGAGTGAGAGAAGCTGTTCGTCAGTTGCCTTTCCAAAACCCTGGCGAGCGAGTTCGTTTGCGAACGAGCTGCTGGGACTAAAAGTAAAGTGACCGGAACCGTTGCCTTCTCTAAACCACCCTTCGAAGTTGAATGTGCCTGCGTCGCGTTTCAGTTGAAAGCGGACATTGTTGCCCGCGGCTGACAGGACTTGTTCGCGCGTCAGTCCGGCGAGTTGATCAAGTGTGACGTCGAAGCCTGTGTTGCTGTAGCTGTAGCCGCGGTCGCCCGGGCGCTGGTAACGCATCGTGAGTTGCAGCCTGGCTTCGTTGGTCTTGAACTCAATCAACCACTGGTAAGTGGCCGAGTCCTGCGGATTTGAATACGTCACTTCCGAAGCGGAGTAGCAAGCCCACAGAAGTGAAAGAGCTAGGGCAAAAACCAGGATTTTGGGCAGTCGTGTCATGGCAGGCCTCCTGACGAATTGAACAAACGTGCTTGGTGGAAAAACGGCAGACTAACAGGTTGTTCTGTGAGGTAAACACCACCCTGAAGGAATTTGTGACACAGGACTGAATGCCTGATCGTCAACTATTGGGGCGTTTGGTCGGCTGGTCGGCACTCATCGATTTGGGTTCGCTGTTGACCCGGCTGCCGCACTGACGGCAAAGATAGCTATCGTCTTTCTGGGCGGCCGGAACAAGCCAAAGACAGCCACACGATTGGCACAAAATCGTTGAGCCCAACAGCCACTCGTTAAATCTGATTTGATTTTCCACCCGCATAATTCCCCCCTCGTTCGCCTAATGGTCGGGTTGTTTAAAGCGCTGCCAGATCTAAACAACAAACGACGCGATAGTTTCAATAAATTGTGCCAGCTTCATTGCGAAGGATTTCTCTGGGAACTCTGCGTATCTCGGCGATCTGTGCGTTAAAAACGATCGGTAACGCCGAGATCGCCGAGATACGCAGAGGGTCGCAGACAAGCACTATACTGTACGGCGAATGGCTCGGCTCAACCAATTTCCGCGATTCCTGCTCGCTGAGTGGCGGAAGCTCAGGCTGCCAGTTTCCGGTGAAACCATTGTTG
>DATEWS010000771.1:0-2249 GCA_035257785.1 Pyrinomonadaceae bacterium | reverse complement strand
GACTCAAGCACCTTTGCTGCAAGTGCGGCAGACTGCGCCGTGTCGGAGTCAAGGCTCGCCTGCGCCAGCGACAACCGCTCGTTTGGCGAAAGTGTATTCCCCTTCAATACCTCTTCCAGAAGTCTTTGGAACTTGTCGAGCAATCGTGCCGCCGCCTGTGGGTCGTGGCGAGCAAACGCCCTCAGCAGAACGCCCATCGCTTCCCTGATATCGGAACGCTCTTGCCTCTGAGCAGCGTCCGAAGCAAATCGATCCGACAAGGCGGCGGCGGATTTGATGAAGTTGGCGCGTGCGTAAGCCTCATCATGCTTCCAGAGTAGATCGAGTGCGCCCGTCACGACGGCCACGCGCGTCCGCGTCTCCTTAATATCAGCGGCACTCTCAACGACACCCTTCAAAATGTCGATGGCCTGCGCCTTGCGCTGCGTCTCTTCGGCCTTGCGCAGTGCCGCGTCGCCCGCGTCCTTATCGCGCACTTTCACCTGTGCGCTCACAGCTGACGCCAGAAACGTTGAGATCAATAACAGGCTAATCTGCTTTCGCATTTTGCGAGGTCTCGAAACGGATGTGATCGACGCAATCAACAAATTTTTATGAGCCACAAAAAGGCTTACGAAACTGCTTGATCTGTGATCTCGAGGCCGCGGTCGATGATCGCGAATGCTTCGCGCAACTCCGCCTCGGTGATACAGAGCGGCGGGTTCGTGAAGAAGGTGTTCCAACGAACGAACGTGTAGAGACCTTCCTGCCGGAAAAACTTGCCGAGTGCCTGCATCTCAGGCGCGGCTGAGTTGAACAGCGCCATTGGCTCGCGTGTTTCGCGATTGCGGATCAACTCAACGATACCGAAGAGTCCGATGTTTCGCGTGGCGCCCACCGACCGATGCTTGCTTTCGAGATCTTCCAGCAACCCGCGCATCACCGTCCCCATGCGTCGCGCGTTCTCGATCAAATTGTCTTCTTCATAAACTGCGATCGTCGCGAGCGCTGCTGCACACGCGAGTGGATGGCTGTTATAAGTCAGTCCGCCGTAGAAAACATTCTTTTCGAAGTGATCGGCAATCTGGCGTCGCATACCGACTGCGCCGAGTTGCACGTATGCACTCGTCAAACCTTTCGCCATCGTGATCAGATCGGGAACGACCTTCCAGTGATCGATCGAGAACCACTCGCCAGTGCGACCAAACCCCGCCATCACTTCGTCAGCGATTAGCAGAATGCCAAACTTGTCGCACAGAGCACGCAAGCCCTGCATGTAACCGTCGGGCGGGATGAGTATTCCGTTCGTTCCGACGACCGGTTCGACGATCAGCGCCGCGATCGTCTTTGCCCCTTCGAGTTCGAGCACTTCCTCAGTGCGCGCGAGCACGTCTTCCGTTGTGTCCCAACCTTTTTGAATGCCGTGATAGTAATCCGGAATGCGAAACACTCCCGGAATGCCTGGCTCAGCAGCCCAGCGACGCGGATCGCCGGTGAGTGTCAGTGAACCGGCGGTACCGCCGTGATAGCCGCGATAGCGCGCACCGATCTTGTGCCGGCCCGTATAAAGCCGTGCAATGCGGATCGCATTTTCATTCGACTCGGCGCCGCCGTTAGTGAAGAAGAACGCGTCGATGTCGCCGGGCGTCAGTTCAGCAAGCTTCGCACTCAAACGCCCGCGCACTTCAGTTGCCATGAACGGATTGGCATATGGCAGCGTCTCGGCCTGGTCCTTGATCGCCTGGACCACGCGTTCATCGCCATGACCGATGTTGACGCACATCAACTGGCTGTTGAAGTCGATGAACCGCTTTCCATCGGGCGTGTAAAAATAAATGCCCTTCGCGTGCGAAACGGGAATCGGATCGACAGCAGCCTGTGCAGACCATTCAAATAGTGTATGACGGCGACAGAGCTCAACAATCTGCTCGCCAGAAAGACTTGCCGTAGTGGTACTCATAATGCCCGGCATGCTAACACTTCCTTTGCGTCTTTGCGACTTTGCGTGAATACTGTTTGCGATGACTCAACGAGGCGATCTTTCGCGTGAGCGAATCCAGGCAACTGAGCGCGTGATCAGGCCGCACATTCGTCGCACTCCGATTCTTGAAGTGGATGGTGCGGACTTTGGTCTCGACTCAATCACGATTGTTTTTAAACTCGAACTCTTTCAACACGCGGGATCATTCAAGGCGCGCGGCGCGTTTACTAACTTGTTGACACGCAACGTTCCGGAAGCCGGTGTGGTCGCTGCTTCCGGCGGCAATCAC
>DATEWS010000770.1:0-22644 GCA_035257785.1 Pyrinomonadaceae bacterium | reverse complement strand
GTATGGCTACAAAAACGTTTCGCTCATACGCGTTGAGGGTAAAGGACACGAACGACTTGCCGGCGAAGTTCTCGCCTACTTCGCATCACTTAGTGAGCATTGAGAACTCTCTCCGCTGCTTCTTTCGAGGAGATCACTGGATAGACTTCGAATTCGACGATGTCGCTCCAGTTAGCGATCCATTCGTTGAGTTGCGTGACATCGTTTGTTTCCATCAACTGAAAGCATCGTTCGAGCTTTTCATCGACCCAGCTTGAAATGTAATTCAACCCCTCAGGCGCCAACCTTCCGTGTTCGCGAAAGCGTCGATAGATCGGGAGCGGATCGCCGTTCTTGAAGTGTTCAACGATCATGTAAAGCAAAGTCACTCCTCCGTTAATTCTCTGCGTCTCTGCGGTCCTCTGCGTTTGGAAACGATTTAACGCAGAGGCCGCTGAGATACGCAGAGGCCGCAGAAATAAAACTACTGGGCCTTTGGTTCGGCGTAGATGAAGTCGTCCATCATTACGACATCAATTTTGCCAACCTCATCCGGTCCGGGTGCGACGTTGCCGCTCGTGATTCGCACGCGTGCGATACGCGCGTCTCGAAAAATGACTCCGAAAAACGACAGACTACCATCGCCCGGTGCCGCCGGTACGAAACTGCTGAACAACAACTCGCCATTCACGCCGAAGTATTCGACCAGCGTGCTCGCTTTACGATTGCCGCGCTTCTCGCCTGGTCCACTTCCATCCGGCTGGTCCACATCTGCAAACACAGCCGCGAAACCCCTGGTCGTTGCCGCGATGTTACCACCGCCGGGTACGAAGAAAGTCACGTCAGTAACGTTGCTGCCAATCGCGCTGAATAAACGCGAAGCGCTGAACGGTGTGAAAATCGTTGCGTAACTCGGATTATTAAATACGTTCCCGGATGCCAGTCCACTCGGAGGAGCCTGCACGAACCCGGTGCCGTCGGGCGTCGTGAACAGCGCGCCACGCGTAGTTTGAAATCCCGCAAACGGGTTGGGCGAGAGTGTTGTAGCTACAACGGCCGGACTGCCTCCATCCCAATTGATTACACGAAAACCGTCGGTATGAGCTCCGTCGTTGTTATTATTTTTTCCGCCAAGTGCTGTCTGGTATTCAGTAACTATGCCTTGTATTGAATTGCTGGACGGCCCGGCAGCCTGGTAAACGGTGGGCGCCTCAAAGTCCGCGCCTGTGGTCGTTGCTGATTCATCCACCTGCCCGTATACGCGACGAACCGCGGATGTAAACGAAACTGACAGCACGACTAACGCGAGTCCCGCTGCCAAAACAAATTTCTTCATTGTTGCCTACTCCTTCATTAATCATTGAAACCGCGGAGCAGGATAGTGACGGATGTTTTGGGAGTCATAATCTTCCAGTAATTGAGAGGTAACGTTTCTGTAAGACAATCGGGCTGAAATTAGCCGGCGCCTTCGGCGTAATGCGCATTGCAATACTTACAGTCGCGGATGCAGAATAGGACCAGCGCAATCAACCATAAACCTGCCGTACCAGTTCTGGAATTCGGAGACTACGTTGGGCAACGAAAACCCCGTAATCCTCGATAACTTTTGCCTTGACCGGAAGAACGAATGTCTGTTGCGAGGCGCGCAAGTTATCAAACTGCGGCCAAAGGCTTTCGCAGTTCTCAACCAGCTCGTCGGGCGTACCGGACAACTCGTCACTAAAGAAGAACTGCTCGATACCGTCTGGCCAGAGACATTTGTTGGCGACGCGGTTTTGAAAGTCACCATTCGCCAGCTCAGGGACGCTTTTGGCGACGACCCGAAGACGCCGGAGTTTATCGAAACCGCACATCGTCGCGGCTATCGCTTTATCGGTCAGCTTGCTGAATGTGGTCACGCACCTGTCACACAAGAGCAACGTGCTTCGAGGGTAGTTGGACGCGACCGAGCGTTGACGCTGATGCAAGGTTGGCTACAGAAGGTGTTTGGCGGAGAACGCCAGGTCGTGTTTGTAAGTGGAGAAGCCGGCATCGGCAAAACTGCACTGCTCGATACGTTCGTGCAGACTATCGCTGCAAATGGAAGTACTCGCATCGCGACCGGACAATGTCTCGAACAGTACGGCACGAGTGAAGCTTACCTTCCGGTGCTCGGCGCCGTCGGTCGTCTCTGTCGAGAAGAGCCGCAAGCTCTCGACATACTTCGCGATCACGCTCCGATGTGGCTGCTGCAAATGCCTTCTCTCGTAAGTGCTTCAGAACGCGAAATGTTGAATCGAACCGTGTCGGGAGCGACGCGTGAACGAATGTTGAGAGAGATGGGCGAGGCTTTGGCGGCTTTATCTGAAGAGCAACCGCTCGTACTCGTTTTGGAAGATCTTCACTGGAGCGACTATCCCACACTCGATCTAATCTCATACGTGGCAAGGCAACGGCAACGGGCTCACCTGATGCTGATTGGAACCTATCGCACTTCGGAGTTAATGGTCAGTGGTCATCCGCTCAAAGCAGTCAAGCAGGAGTTGCTCGTCAAACAGTTATGCGAAGAATTGCCCCTTGAGTATCTCAGTAAGGAATCAGTGGCGCAGTATCTCGAAGCTCGGTTTCCAGCCAATCGATTTCCGGGAGCACTTGCGTCTTTGATTCACCAGCGCACTGAAGGAAATCCACTGTTTATGGTTAACGCGGTCGATTATCTCTTAAATGAGGGTTCGATTGACGGTCTTGAACTGGTGACAGATATCGAGAAAGTTGAAGTCGGAGTGCCTGACGGGATCAGACAGATGATCGAGAAGCAGATCGATCATCTTGACGCGGAAGAACAACGAATTCTTGGAGCGGCCAGCGCAGTGGGAGCCGAGTTTTCATCACGCGCCGTAGTGGCTGGACTCGGAATGGACCAGGCACTCGTAGACACGTGCTTTGATGAACTCGCTTATCACGGCCAGTTTATCCACGACCGTGGTGTGCAGGAACTTCCGAATGGAGAAGCAGTCACGCGCTATGGGTTCATACATGCTCTGTATCAGAACGTGCTGTATGACCGCTTATCGACATCGAGGCGCGTGCAGCTCCACCGCGGTATCGCTGAGCACACCGAGCAGGTGTATGGCGAACGCGCGCGCGAGATTGCGGCAGAGCTCGCAATGCACTTCGAGAGAGGCCGCGACTACAAGCGGGCGTCGAAATATCTTCAGCGCGCCTCCGACAACACGATCCGGCGGTTTGCCTATCGGGAGTCGATTGCACTCGCGCGTCGCGGTTTGGAGTTGCTCGAGAGGTTGCCGGACACTGCTGAACGTGCCGAGCAGGAACTCTCCCTGCAAATCACTCTGGGCGTGCCGTTGGTCGTTAGCGCCGGTTATGCCGCCGAGGATGTCGGCAAAGCCTATACGAGAGCACGGGAGTTATGTCGGCGCTTAGGTCCAACGCCTGATATCGCTGAAGCTCTTTGGGGTCTGTGGGCCTTCTACGTTGTGAGGGAGGAGTTGAAGACCGCGGGTGAAATCGCGCAGGAGATGCTGGACCTCGGAAAACAGCTTCCCTACCCGGGACTTGCGATGAGAGGTCACCTGGCAAAAGAAGTCACGTGCTTTGAAATGGGCCAGTTTAGCGAAGCCATCGAACACTTTGAGAAGGCACTCACGCTCTACGATCCGGAACGACATCTCGATGATGCGTTTCTCTATTCGCAAAATCCGGGAGTTGCGCTTCGCAGTCATGCCGCGTGGGTCTTTTGGGTTCTGGGCCAACCTGATTACGCGTTGAAGGTTATGACTGACGCTCTGAATTTAGCGCGTGAGTTATCCGAACCACATGGCCTCGCCCACACGTCGTACTTTGCGGCGATGGTTCACCACCTGCGCCGCGAAAGCCGGCTCGCGCAACAGCATGCCGATGCCACGATTGCCGTTTCCACTGAACACGGCGTTTCGATCTATCGTGCATTTGGGACGATTGCGCGAGGCGCGGCGCTGGTTCAACAGGGTTCATTGGACGAGGGCATCGAACAGATCCGCCACGGACTTGCCGTGCATGAAACAACGGAAGCTAAGTTAGCGCGCCCGCATTTTCTTGCTTTGTTGACTGACGCACTTGCGAGGACTCAACAAATTGACGAAGCACTGCGTCTGGCGGAAGAAGCGCTGGAGATATCATTTAGGACCGGGGAAGAACGCTACGTTGCGGAACTCTATCGACTGAAAGGTGAATTGTTACTGAAGTCGAATGTCACAGGCGCTGAGGATTGCTTCAATGAAGCAATCAGAGTCTCGCGAAAGCAAAAAGCAAAGTCGTGGGAGTTGCGCTCAGCAATACGCCTTGCTCGACTTTATAAGGACCAGGGCAAAGTGAAACTCGCACGGGATCTTCTCTCAGAAATCTACAACTGGTTTACCGAGGGCTTCGATACAAAAGACTTGCAGGAGGCGAGGGCGCTGCTCGACGAGTTGTCGGTCCAGTAGCAATTACGGTTTTCGGAAAATGGCGTCGTCGATCTCGATGTTGTTTTCGAGTTTCTCCACTTGCACCGTGAAGTTGAACGATTCAAAAGCAAAGCGAACTTTGTGCGGAACCTTGAGTCCATCAACGTCTTTGTAATCATCTAAATGCACTTTCACGAAAACTCTGCCGCGATTGTTTTGTTTGCGAGCCATGTCCCAGCGCAGAAGCAAGCCACTCTCAACATCGAAGAACAGTCGTTCGGCGGGACCTTTCGCCGGCTTCCCTTCAATCACGCGCACTTCGCGACCACTTAAGCGCGCGTTGTAATCCAGTTTCATGCTTTCGAAAAGACTCTTGATTCGTCCCGCACTGAAGACCTCTGCGTCGCGATCCATTTCGGCGATTTCTTCCTCTGCGTTTTCGTCGCTGACAGTACCGGCCGGCGTTTGCACCCAACGGGTTTGTCCGTCGAAGCCTTTCTTGAGTGTTCCGTAGCGAGGAAACTCGAGCACGGTGAGCGTCTTGTCGGGCTCTTTGCGCCAGCCCGCGATCTTCCCGCTCATTCCCTGAATCTGAAAGCTCCCTTCCATCTTGAAGCTTTTGATCGCGTCGATGGCCTGTCTTCCGCCGAGTGCCTGTTCGTACCGTTGCAGTATCTGATCGATTGCGGCCTGCTCCTCAGGCGAGGGACGAGCGGCGGATTGAGACCTTGACGCGCCGAACCGGACACAGGAAAGTTGACCTGTTAAGACGATAAGAGTCAGGAGTGTTAGAAGTTTGCGAAAGCTCATGGGCATCGATCGGAATGACGAGGTTCGGGTCAGGGAAGGAAATAACGCGACCCGGGGAGCGGGTCTCACTGCGACTAGAATAGCGTGTTGCGGGTTCGCCCGTCACTAGTTAATTAATTAGGACCTCACAGCTCCGGCTTCGTCGCTATTGAGGCAGGGCTCCGCCCTAAGTAGCTTGGCCAAGGCCGGACGGGGGCAGAGCTGCCTCACATCGCAAGCGGCGAAGCCGGCACAGGAGATTCAACTCCTTCCGAGTTCCTTCACTCACAGTTGGACCTTGCGTTGTCATGGGGGAGAAGAGTTATTCTTAGGCGCTTAACTTTATGAAAAGACTCCTCGCCCTGCTGCTCCTCTTTGCCACCTGCGCTGGTTACGCCATCCCTCAATCCGGAAGAAGGATCAGCAGAACGACAA
Organism: Pyrinomonadaceae bacterium; assembly: GCA_035257785.1. Taxonomy (GTDB): domain Bacteria; phylum Acidobacteriota; class Blastocatellia; order Pyrinomonadales; family Pyrinomonadaceae; genus PSRF01. The sequence continues at coordinate 17,017 of DATEWS010000770.1, read as the reverse complement.
CAACGCCACCTCCCCCGGTGCAGCCGCCAGTGAACCCCGAACCAGAAATCCCTCAGCCAAAACCTGCCGCAACGACATTAGCCTTTCTGCCCGAGAACTTGCTGGAGCGCAAAATCCGCGCGGTCGAAGGCAGTAGTTTTCGTCTCGCCGATTTTCACGGCAAGGTGCTGGTTATAAATCTTTGGGCCTCGTGGTGTGGTCCATGTCGCCAGGAAGTTCCGGAATATGAAAACGTGCGCAAGGAGTACGCAGGACGCGATGTTGAGTTTATCGGATTGACTACTGAAGATCCGCAGGAAGCGTCTCAAAATGTAAACCAGTTCGTGCGTCAAACGCGTTTTGGATTTCGACTTGGCTGGGCCGATCGAGATATGGCGTTAACTTTGATGAATGGCCGTCGCTCGATCCCCCAGACCTTAGTAATCGGCGCTGGTGGTGGCGTCGTCGGCCATTGGGTTGGCTACGCGCGCGGCCGAAACGCCGATCGCTTGCGCGAAGCGATCAAAAGCGCCTTACCCTGACAATAAGCCTGCCTGCACGCGCTTCCTGGGGCCGCTTTGTGGTAATGTAAAGCCCTGCGTTGCTGAACAATTCACCGCCAATGAAGAAATATTTTCGTTTCACCCTGGACGTGCGCTCGCGGCCGGCAGTGATCATGGCCGCCATCGCTCTCGGATGTTCGTTATCATTGTCAGTCTCTGCACAATCGCCTGAGCCGGCGACTCCGGTCGTGGTCCAACCCGGCGCGCCAGGCCAGCCAACTAAATCATTACCATCAAATACGCGTGCGAAGCTCCCGCCGGTATCGCCGAAGGACGTCGAGTTCATGCAGGGGATGATCATGCATCATGCGCAGGCCGTCGAGATGACGGCGCTAATCGATTCGCACACGCAGAACAAAGAACTCCGCACACTCGGCGCGCGCATCAGTCGATCGCAATCAGACGAAATCGACTTTATGAAACGATGGTTGACTCTCCGCGGCGAATCGACTTCGATGACAATGGCGCACATGCCAGGCATGGACATGGCAACCCACACAATGCCTTCGGGCCATACGATGCTCATGCCCGGAATGCTTACGGAAAAACAGATGGAGGCGTTACGAAAAGCAAAGGGCAAAGAGTTTGACCAACTTTTTCTGGAGGGTATGATCCAACACCACAACGGCGCGTTGACGATGGTGAAGGATTTATTTGACAGTGCCGGCGCGGGCCAGGACGCCGAACTCTTCAATTTCGTAACTGACGTCGACACCGGTCAACGCGCTGAGATCAAGATTATGCAAACCATGTTGGGCCAAAAGCCTTAAGTCTTAATTAGAGGAGATACGATGAGTCGAGTACACGATGTTACTTTACGTCTATTAATGGCTTCGCTTGTTTTGTGTGCGTGTTTTGTCGCGACGACGCTGGCGCAAACACCGTCACCTTCCCCGTCACCTTCTCCGTCTGCGGAGGCGGCGAAGACCCCGGACAAGCAAGAGCAAGCAAACCCCTTCGCTCCTGAACCGCCAAAACCATTGCCACCGGGAATGACGGGTCCTGACGTCAATGACCCGCGCGCCACCCTTGCTCCCGGAGTTTCCAACGCAGGTGAGGCGGCGATGGGTCTGAAGCATATCCTGTTGCTCAAGAAGCCCGATGCTTTTCAACTCGGCTCCGACAATCCTGATGACCCTAAGGTCCAAAAGACTCTCGGCCTGCTCGGTATCGGCGATGGTTCGAAAATACCAGGCGGCCCACGACTCGTCCTGGCGCAACTCGCCTTTGCTAACTCGGATCTCGCATTCCAGGGCAACCATTTGTTTCAGGGAAACTTTTACGGTATCCAAATCTATGACATCTCCAATCCGGCGAAGACAAGTTTGGTGACGTCGATGATCTGTCCAGGCGGACAGGGCGATGTGTCCGTTTACAAAAACTTGATGTTCATGTCGGTGGAAATGCCGAACGGCCGCGTCGACTGCGGTACACAGGGATTTCCGCCACCACCGCCGCCGGCGCCTGACAAGCAGAACCAACAGCAATTACCACCGGCGTCGAAAGATCGTTTCCGCGGCGTGAGAATTTTTGACATCAGCGACATCAAGAGTCCGAAGCAAGTGGCAGCAGTGCAAACTTGTCGCGGTTCCCACACGCACACACTCGTGGAAGATCCGAACGACAAGAACAACGTTTACATCTATGTTTCGGGAACTTCTTTTGTCCGCCAAAGCGAAGAGCTGCCCGGATGCTCGGGTGAGAAGCCGGACAAGGATCCGAACACGGCGCTGTTTCGAATCGATGTAATCAAGGTGCCACTCGCGGCGCCGCAGGACGCGAAGATCGTTTCGAGTCCGCGGTTGTTCATGGATCCACAGACCGGATCACTCGCGGGGCTTAGCAGTGGTGCTACACACGGCACAGGAAAACCCAACCCCACCGATCAGTGTCACGACATCACTGTTTATCCGGCGATTGGCCTCGCTGCCGGCGCCTGCTCCGGAAACGGAATCCTGATCGATATCAAAGATCCGGCAAACCCCAAGCGCCTCGACGCGGTTAACGATCCAAATTACGCGTACTGGCACTCAGCTTCATTTTCGAACGATGGCAAAAAAGTGGTGTTCACCGATGAGTGGGGCGGCGGACTCGGTGCGCGCTGCCGTGCTACCGATCCGATCCAGTGGGGCGCTGACGCGGTTTTCCACTTGCAGGACAACAAACTGAAATTCGCAAGCTACTACAAGCTGCCCGCGGCGCAGGGTAACAGTGAAAACTGCGTGGCCCATAACGGCTCGCTGATTCCGATCCCAGGCCGCGACGTCGAAGTGCAAGGCTGGTATCAGGGCGGCATCTCCGTCATGGATTTCACTGACGCAGAACATCCGGTTGAAATTGCTTACTTCGATCGTGGTCCAATCGATCCAAACATGCTCGTGCTCGGCGGCGACTGGTCGGCGTACTGGTACAACGGCCACATCTACGCTTCAGAAATCGCACGCGGTCTCGACATTCTGGAACTGGCGCCGACGAAGAACCTGACGCAGAACGAGATCGATGCTGCGAGATCGGTGAAACTCAGTGCCTTGAACGTGCAGAACCAGCAGAAGTTTGAGTGGCCGCGCACGCTCGTCGTCGCCAAGGCTTACATCGATCAGTTGGAGCGCTCGCAAGCACTGCCGGCCGATCAAATCGCGACGCTGCGCGCGGCGATTGATAAAAAAGACTCGGCGAAGCTCAAGAGCCTGGCAGCATCAGTGGAACAGAGCGCTGCGGGCAAGAGTGCAGCCGATTCAACTCGGTTGACTGCGTTAGCAGAGATCCTGAAGAACCCCGCACGTTAAGTAAAAGCAGGCTCTGAGATGCCGCGGGCTTCCCCGTGGTATCTCACGCTTGCTGCTACCCGAATTAAAAGAACAGCTCAAGATGCCACGGGGCTTTCCCCGTGGCGTCTGCTGTTTAGCCGAGACCGTGAATCTCCACGGGACAAGCCCGTGGCATCCGACCTTTGTACAAGTTATGCAGCGTACGGCAGTTCAGGCAGTCATCTTCGACTTTGATTACACGCTGGCTGACTCGTCTCAAGGCGCCATTGAGTGTATTGGTTTTGCGCTCCGTGAAATGGGACTCGATCAAGTCTCGGCGGAAGCGGCGTGTCGCACTATCGGCTTATCATTGAGTGAGACTTTTCTGGCGCTCAGCGAACATCACGAGCCGCACCGGTGCGATGAGTTTCACCGGTTGTTTGTGCAGCGAGCAGAGCAAGTGATGGCGAAGCTTACTGTACTTTACGATTCGGTTCCCGCCACCATTGAGTCACTCTGCGAACGCGGTCTAAAATTGGGTATTGTCTCGACAAAATACCGCCGCCGTATAAATGAGGTTTTAGAACGCGAAGCCCTTCTACACGGCTTCGACGTCGTCGTCGGTGGCGAAGATGTCAAAGAACATAAGCCACACCCGCAAGGACTGTTTGAGGCTATGAAAAAACTCGAATGCTCACCTTCGTCGGTCATGTATGTTGGTGATAGTGTGGTCGATGCCGAACTCGCAAAACGAGCCGGGGTGCCGATGATCGTCGTGCTTTCCGGCACGACACCCAAAGAGCATTTTGCCGGCTACAAGCCCATAGCAATGCTGGAAGACATAAGCCAGTTGCCGGAGTTTCTTTTATAGAGGGGGACTTATGAAGTGCACATCACTAATCGCGGCGTTGTTGCTTGTATGCACTGGAATATCACATGCGCAAAGTCCTCACATGCATCGTCACGAGCGGGGGGAAAAGCTCGGACGCGTAAGCTTCAAAGTTTCTTGCAGTCCCGCTTCGAGAGCGCAGTTTAACCGCGCTGTCGCATGGCTTCACTCCTTCGAGTATGAGGAAGCTGAAAAGACTTTTGGCGAAGTTGCGCGAACTGATCCGCAATGCGGAATGGCTTACTGGGGCATCGGCATGAGCAACTATCATCCGCTCTGGGCAGCACCAACACCGGCGGAATTCAAGAGAGGCTCGGAGGCGATCAATAAAGCGAAAGAAGTCGGCGCCCGCACTCCGCGCGAGAAAGCTTTCATCGACGCGCTCGATGCTTTTTACCACGACGCGGACAAGTTGGACCATCGCACTCGCGTATTCGCCTACCACGAAGCAATGAAAAAGGTGTACCAGGCGAATCCGTCCGACCGGGAAGCTGGTGTGTTTTATGCGCTCACGCTGATCGCAACGGGAGCGATGTCGAACGACAAAACATATGCACGCGAAAAAGAAGCAGCAAAGATCCTCAACGGAGTGCTGAGACGTGAGCCACAGCATCCCGGTGTAGCACACTACCTTATTCACAGTTACGACTATCCCGCACTCGCACGTCTCGCACTGCCCGCGGCGAGGAGTTACGCGAAGATCGCACCCGCCTCTGCTCATGCGCAGCACATGCCTTCACACATTTTCATTCGCCTGGGACTGTGGCAAGAGGCCATCAAATCAAATCTCGACGCGCGCGCTTCAGCTAAAGCTTTCGCGAAACGGAACCACCTACGCGGTGCATGGGATGAACAACTGCATGCGATGGACTATCTCGCCTACGCTTACTTGCAGGCTGCCCAGGATAAGCAAGCGCTAGCAGTACTCGATGAACTGAATTCGATCCGGCAAGTCGATCCACCGAGTTTCAAGGTTGCGTACTCAGCGTCTGCGATTCCGGCGCGATACGCGCTCGAACGTCGACAGTGGAAAGATGCTTCGAATTTGCCGGTGCGCGCCGGTGGCATGGAGCAGTTTCCGTGGTCCAACTTTCGTTGGGCCGAGGCTCATATACATTTCGCTCGTGCTATCGGTGCTATTCATATTGGCGATATTGCTGCGGCCACGAAGGAAGTTGAAGAGTTGACGAGTATTCACGCGTCGCTTGCGGGAAAGAAAACGGATTACGATTGGGCCAAACAGGTGGAGATACAACGTCAGGTTGCGTCAGCGTGGTTAGCGTTTGCCCAAGGCAAGAAAGACGAAGCACTCAGCTTGATGCGTGCAGCAGCGGATCTGGATGACGCAACAGACAAACATCCTGTTACTCCGGGACAATTGCTACCTGCGCGTGAGCAATTGGGTGAACTACTGTTGGACCTCAATCAAGCGAGTAGTGCGCTGAAGGAATTTGAGACTTCCCTTCAAAGCGCACCCAATAGATTCAATGGACTCTACGGCGCCGCCCGAGCGGCAAAGATCGCCGGCGATCAAAACCGGGCCAGAAGTTACTACGAAAAGCTGCTCGCGATTTCGCGAGCCGCCGACACTTCGCGCCCGGAGTTGATAGAGGCAAAAGCGTTCTTAGCAAACTCCGGCACTTCCGCTCGTCGCTGAACTCGGCATACTACTCATAACGTAGCGCAATCATCGGATCCACACGCGTCGCGCGGCGCGCGGGAATGTACGACGCCAACATTGCTATCAGCGTGACGAGCAAAGCTATCGCTACTATTGTCAGCGGATCGTTGGGACCTATTTCGAAGAGCATCGATCGCATCGTGCGCGTAAGCAAGAGCGATCCCGCAAGACCGATTGCTACCCCAATCCCGACTGTTAACAATGCCTGTCCCAGAACCATCATGAGGATCTTGCCTCGCGTTGCACCTAGTGCAATGCGCACTCCCAGTTCGTGTGTTCGCTGCGCCACCGAATAAGCGAGGACACCAAACACGCCTACAATCGCCAACAACAACGCGGCGAAAGCAAAGACACCCACCAGCAGCAAGTTAAAACGACGACTGTTCAGCGAATTGGAAAATACCCGATTGAAAGTATCGATCTTTACCGGCACCGTGGGATCGAGTTGATTTATAACGCGGCGCACAGACGCCGAGACGGCGGCCGGATCGGAGTTAGTCCGCAGTACGACATCAAATTGCCTCGTGACTCGCGGTCTTTGCCTGTAATTCACATAGATCGTCGGACGTGGCGCCGTCTCGAGGCTGTGCTTTCGTACGTCTGCGACAACGCCGACGATCGTGAGTAAGCGCAGATCGCCATCCATGTTTCCAAACTCGATCGTTTGGCCGATCGGATCCTGACCGGGCCATCTTTGCCGCGCCACCGATTCACTAATCACCGCCGCATGAGGCGCGGTTGGACCATCACTATCGTTGAACAAACGTCCACTCACGAGCCGAATCCGAAGTGTTTCAAAATATCCCTCGCTCGCAACTACATAATCAGCGTTGCCTGTTTGTGCTTTATTGCGGAAAAGCCCCTCAACGAACTTAGTCAGATCGGCGATAAAGGTCGGATCAGGATTTTTATTGTTAACGTGAGCGCTACGTTCGAGCAGCTCTCGTTGCTCCTGCGTTAGCTGTTGTTGATTAATAACCGCAAAGGTGCCGTCAGAGGAGTCGGGAAACTTAAGCGGTAAAACATTAGTTCCACCAACGGAGTCAACGCCTGGTAGACCTCGAATATCTCCGAGTAGCTGATCAAGAAATTGCACGCGCCGTGTTTCCGTGCCGTCGTCGACATCGGGCAGCTTGAGATCCAGAGTCACGATGTGCCCTGTCTCGAATCCCGGATCGATCGAGAGCACTCGCAGCATACTGCGGCCCAACAGACCAGCGCCCGTTAACAAAATAAGTGTGATTGCCACCTGGCCCACAACGATCATGCGACCGAGACGCCGGCTGCGAGCGCCAGTCCCCTGTCGCACTCCCACTTCGGCCAACGCCGTTCGCACTGTTCCCGAGGTTGCGCGCCACGCGGTAATCACACCGAGGCTTGCAGCCACCACGAAAGAAAGACCGAGACCGAACGCAAGCACAGGCAGATTTACAGAAACCTCGTTAAGGCGTGGAATATTCGGAGGCGCCATCGCGAGCAAAGCACGGACGCCGAAGTAAGCGGCTATCACTCCCAGGGCGCCGCCCATGAGACAAAGAAGCAGTGCTTCCGCCAGAAACTGCCGCAGCAATCGCCAGCGTGAAGCGCCCAGTGCGACTCGCACCGCAAGTTCATCAGCACGCGCCGAGGCTTGGGCCAGTGACAGGTTCATAACGTTGGCGCAGGCCACCAGCAACAGCAAACCCGCCACGCCCAACAACACCAGCAACGCCGGCTTTACGTCGCTGGTAATAGCCTCGCTCAACGGCATCATGATGGTATCGGCCATGCCCTTTTCATCGAGTCCGTTTGCCTGCGAAATTCTTCGCGCCACGGTCGAGGCATCAGCGCGCGCCTGATCGAGAGAAGCTCCGTCTCGGATACGCGCGATAACCGGCCAGTTATGTGCGGTACGACTGGGCAGACGAACTGCGAGTTCGCGCGGCGTCCACATGTCGCTATCATCTGGAAAGCGGAATCCGGGAGGTAGAACTCCGATGATCACTGCGGGGCTGTCGAAGACCGTGACGTTAACTGACGAAAGGTCCTGAGTTTCATGCAGGCGGCGTTGCCAGAACGAATGGCTGACGAGGACGGTGCGGGTAGTACCGGCACGCTGCTCTTCGGGACCGAAAAGACGGCCGTGAATTGGTTGAACAGCCATCACCGAAAAGAAGTCCGCCGAAACCTGCGCGACTCGAACGCGGTCCGGTGCGTTGCCAATAACGACAGTGGTCTCACCGGCACGCATCTGCGCCATGCCTTGCAGCGAGTGCACCTGAGCCCGCATGTCTTCAAAATTTGGATCGGCGAAATGCATCCTGCGACCGCTGGGATTCGCCTCCCAGACGCGCACGATCTGTTCAGGGTTTTGATAAGGAAGCGGTCGCAGCAGTACGCCATAGACCACGCTGAAGATCGCCGTGCTCGCGCCAATGCCGAGCAACAATGTGAGCACGGCCACGAAGGTGTAGATCCGGCTCTTCCAAAGAACCCGCAATCCGTAACGCACGTCCTGTAAAAGTCCGTCCATCGGCTTCCCTCCTCAGCAGCAAGTTGGGCATATGATATATAGGCGCCAACGGTTTGACGATGAAGAATGTTCCCGAAACGGCTTATCGCTGACAAACGAACCGGCACTCAGGTTGAGTTGTTCGGTAGCACTTGATTAAATGGGTCGCCAATGACCTTTGAAATCATCAGTGAAATTACTGATATTGAAACAATAGCGGTTGGTACAAGGATTCGAGAGCTCGCTCGTTTGAGACGTAAGTATGGTCCCGGGCGATGGCGAAAGTTGAAGGGTGTAGCGCAAGTACGGTTGAGAAGCGGTAGAATACGGTTGGCTGAATTGCATTGGTATGAAGCGCACGGGATTGGTCGAAAAGAAATGAAGCGAAAGCACTATTTGGATTAAGTCATGACTCAGAAGAAGCCAGCTTTTAAATTCGCGGTTTGTATCAACAATGACGATCACGAAGCATCGCTAGAGCTTCACAAAATCTATCGGGTACTTCCCGATGAAGATGCCGCGGCTGATGGAGACATCCGAGTGATTGACGAGAGTCGCGAAGATTATCTCTATCCGGCAGATTGGTTCGTGTTTATCGAATTGCCTCACGTGCTCGAAGAGTCTCTGTCGCATGCCGCTTGAGTTCACGGCGTATCTATGACGCCGTTCACCTCACGATTTCATTCAAGTTACCCCTGATGACTATGCGTAAATTAACAATCATCGCCATCGCCTTATTTTTACAGTTGCACGTAGGCGCTACTTATCTCCGTGCGCAAACCGGGGAAGTCACTCGACAGGAAATACTGCGCGGCTCGGTGACGCCCGAACGCGAGTGGTGGGACGTACAGCATTACCATCTGAATGTGGAGTTCCTGCCTGAAACGAAAAGGATCAAAGGGTCGAACGAAATAATTTTCAAGACCCTGAAGCCGGGAAACAAAATGCAGATCGATTTGCAGCCGCCGTTGGCAATCACAAAAATCACGCACGGCGACTCGCAACTCAAATTTGAACACGAAGGAAATGTCTACTGGGTAATGTTTGAAAAAGAGATTCCCCGGGGAGTAGAAGACAAGATCGAAGTCTTTTACGAAGGCGTTCCGGTTGTGAGTAAGAATCCACCATGGGTTGGCGGGATAACGTGGGGACGAGACGATCTTGGAAACCACTTTATCGTAACCACGTGTCAGGGAATCGGCGCGAGCATCTGGTGGCCTAATAAGGACCATGGCTCCGACGAACCCGATCGCGGAATGCAAACCAGCGTGACGGTGCCGGACAACCTCGTTGCCGTTTCTAATGGCCGTCTGAAAAAGACAGACCATGATATTGCCGCAAAGAAGAAAACGTACCACTGGGAAGTCGTTAATCCGATCAATAACTACGGCGTCAACGTCAACATCGGCAACTACATCAACTTTTCCGACAAGTACCAGGGCAAAGGCGGTGTGTTGGATATCAATTACTGGGTCTTGCCCCATCAGAAAGAAGCGGCGATGAGGCAGTTCAAAGAAGTTCGCCGCATGCTCGAGGCTTTCGAACACTGGTTTGGCAAGTATCCGTTTTACGAAGACGGTTACAAGCTGGTTACAGTTTCGTATCCCGGAATGGAACACCAAAGCTCTGTCACTTATGGCAACTGGTTCACGAATGGATACCTCGCGCGCGATCCTTGCGCGTGCGGAGTTGGGTTTAAGTTTGACTTCATCATCGTTCATGAATCGGCGCATGAGTGGTTCGGCAACAACATCTCGATGAAAGACGCTGCCGACATGTGGATTCATGAAGGCTTCGCCAACTATTCAGAAAATCTTTTTGTCGAATACTTTTTTGGCAAGAAAGACGCGGAAGATTACGTGATCGGAACTCGTCGGAGCATCAGAAACGATCGTCCAATCATCGGCACTTACGGGACGAATCGACAAGGCTCGGGAGACATGTATCCCAAAGGCGGGAACATGCTGCACACCATCCGTCATCTCATCAACGACGACGCGAAATGGATCTCGATCCTGCACGGGCTTAATAGCGAGTTCTGGCATCAGACCGTCACAACCGAACAGATCGAGTCGTACATTAGTAAGAAGTCAGGTCTTGATCTGAGCAAGGTATTTGACCAGTACCTGCGAACGACAAACATTCCGTTGTTGAAGTACAGCGTAAACGGAAAGACGCTGTCGTTTAACTACGACCGAGTGGTTAAGGGCTTCGCCATGCCGCTTCGCGTGATGATCAATGGCAAGGAAAGAGTAATCACGCCCACCGAAGTCAACCAGACTCTTGATTTCCCCGAAGAGATCAAAACATTTGAGGTCAATCGCAACTTCTATGTTGAGACAGCGAAGAGTGATTCGTAAACAAGCCGCAGATGAACACGGAATTACGCGGATCCGAGCGAATTGTAGGGATTATTCCAGCGCGGATGGGCTCGTCGCGGTTTCCCGGTAAACCGCTGGCGCCGTTGCTGGGGCGACCGATGATCGAGCACGTGCTAAGACGCGCTGAGATGTGTACACAACTGAGCGCGGTATACGTCGCAACGTGTGACGAAGAGATCAAAAACGTCGTCGAAGCATTAGGCGGTTGCGTGATAATGACTTCGCCAACACACGAACGCGCGAGCGATCGAGTTGCCGAGGCGGCGGAGCAAGTCGAGGCGGACATCGTCGTGATGATTCAAGGCGACGAACCGATGATCACGCCGTCGATGATCGCCACGTCTGTAACACCTCTGTTGGAAGATCGATCTGTCGACTGCGTAAACCTCGTCCGGCGCATCACGAACCGCCACGACTACTTAGATCCGAACACGATCAAAGTCGTGATGAACCTAAACCACGATGCGCTCTATTTCTCACGCGCGCCGATTCCGTCAAGCGCTGCAGTGGCGTTCAAGCAGGTTTGCGTAATTCCCTTTCGAGCTGAATTCCTGCGTGAGTTCGCACGCTTACCGCCGACGCCCCTCGAACAAGCAGAGTCGATCGACATGCTGCGCATTCTTGAACACGGACGACGCGTGCGCCTCGTCGAAACAACTGAAGAAACTCACGCTGTGGATACTCCTGAAGACTTGCGACTCGTCGAGAGGCTGATGGAGAACAAATGACGTGGCGAGTCTTGATCAGTGCACCAAAATTCCTTTCGGTAATTGAAGAGTTTCGTCCGCGTCTGGAAGCAGCGGGTGTTGAAATCGTGATCGTGGCGGTCCGAGAACGCCTGAGCGAGGCTGAACTACTTGCCGTCGTAGAGACGATCGATGGCGCGATCTGCGGTGACGATCAGTTTACGGAAACAGTATTGCACGCAGCGCCGCGATTGAAGGTGATTTCGAAGTGGGGCACCGGCATCGACTCTATCGACACACGTGCAGCGGCGAAGCTCGGAATCCGTGTCTGCAACACACCCAACGCTTTCACAGACGCCGTCGCCGACACGACGCTGGGCTACATGCTTGGCTTCGCGCGCGGTTTGTTATCGATGGACTGTGACGTACGTCGCGGCTTATGGACCAAGCCGGACCTGGTTTCGCTGCGTGAGTGTACGCTTGGCGTGGTGGGCGTGGGAAACATCGGCAAGGCGGTTGTGCGTCGCGCGCGTGCGTTCGGCACGAGAGTGATCGGCACGGATCCAATTGCTCTGGATTCTTCGTTCATTGCAGAGACAGGTCTTGTCATGACGTCGCTGAGTCGATTGCTGGAAGAGGCCGATTTTGTCTCACTTCACTGCGATCTCAATCCCACTTCATTCCATTTAATCGGACGCAATGAGCTGGAAGCGATGAAATCATCCGCATACTTAATCAACACCGCTCGTGGTCCTATCATCGATGAACCAGCTCTCGTGGACGCGCTGCGCGAGAAATTGATCGCCGGCGCCGCGCTTGATGTCTTCGAAGTCGAGCCATTACCGTCTGACAGTCCGCTTCGCGATTTTCCAAACTGCCTCCTCGCGACTCACAACGCGAACAATAGCCGAGAGGCTGTGAGGCGTGTTCACGAATCCACGATCACAAATCTCCTGAACGCGCTGCAATGAACCAACAATCGTCAGGCTGGGAGTTGTATGGCGGCGTGAAGAACATGCTGCGGTGTGACGAGGCCGAAGTGGTGCACGGCATTGCTGACTACATAGTTTCGCAATACCGGTCGTTGCGTTTCTTTTCTAACTTGATCGAGCGAACGCGCCGTACTCCCCTGCCCGGTCTGTTCGGCGCACTCGGTTGGGCGAGATGCTTTCTTGCCGTGAGACCAGGTAATCGCAACGATGGCGCAGTCTGGATCGCGCGTCTAAGCAATGAGCGACGCGCAATCGAAGCGATGCTTCTATTTGACAAGGACTTGCACTGGACTGAATTGAAATTCCGCAACCGTCCTGATGCGACAGCCCTGCGCGCACTCACGAAGCACCGCTCTCCGATGCGTATCTTCAAACTCGTGCGACGACTTCGGCGCCACGAGTTCTTCAAGGTCTTGCGTGTTGTTGAATTCATGGGTTACTACACGCGCTATCTCGAAATCTTTCAGAACAGCAGCTTTAATCTCGCGGTGATGTCGAGTCATAGTAACCCGCATGGCCTCGCGTTCAATCTCGCCGCGCGAAAGTGTGGCGTGCCCGTAGTTTTGATCACGCACGGCATGCCGGTATGTCCCGTCGCGCGACTCGTTTATGACATGGCAGTGGTCCATTGCGAGTTTGCGCGAAGGATTTACGACGAAGAAGGTAGCCGCATAGACCATGTGTTTACTCATGGGCGGCTGCAAAATTACGTTCCGATGCCCAATGAACTACCCGAACGGTTAACTGTCGGAATCTTTCTCTGCAAAGACGTGAATGAGGAACGTCTGCAAGCTGTCGTCAAACGATTATTATCGGAGGCGAGCGTATCGAATATCCGAATTCGCCCTCACCCGAAAAATCTTTGGCTCGGACTTAAAGATTGGATCGCAGCGCAACAAGATCCGCGTCTCAGTATTACTGCCGACGACTCAGTGTTTCAGGACGTTGAGTCAGTGGACATCGTACTTGGCGGAAACTCGAGCGTGCTCATCGATGCAGTAACCGCCGGTCGTCCAGGCGGCTACATCACTGATCTCGATCACGGTCCACACGATCTGCACCGCTTCGTTGAATGTGGTCTGATCTATCCGATGCAAGACAACTGGGCTCCCGATTCGATGCTGCATTTTTACCAGCGCCCAGGCTGGTTGAACGTGCTTCGCCTGTTCGCAAACATTGACGAACATGAAGAGACCGTCGCGATGCAAATTGCTTCGACTATGCGCCGGCTCGCGATGAAAAGCAGTTCTAAATAATTACTCCAAGACCGGACACAAAACCTGCGCGTTACGACATTACAAACGCAGGTATGGAGCAACCGTCTGAACAAGGTTTGGAGTAATACATCATGACTTGGGAAAATCTAAATGAACGTAACACAACTTCGGTACTGAGCGTCGTAGCAATTGATCACCGTATCGATCTATTTGTTCGGGGTAGCGACGGTAGTCTCCGCTGGACAATGGGCGACGATCGCGGGTTTCGTCCGTGGCAACGAATTGGCGGTACATTCGCGGGCGCGCCTCACGCAGTCGGGTGGAACCTGAGTCAGCCATTTCGAGGATCCACGTTTAACGGAAGCGGGGGTTTGGACTCCCATTATGTTTTTGTTCGCAAGCTTGATGGAAGTCTTGGCTACAAAACGCTAACCTCGAACATCTGGACTCCTGCTGGTGATGATTATCATTCGCTGGGTGGCGTTATTTCCTCCGATCCATCGGTCGCTTCTTTCCAGCCGCACCAGATCGACATTGTTGCGCGCGGAACAGATGGCGCTGTGTGGCACAATTCAATCGCACACACAGGAGATTTCCGGCAAACGATTGGTGGCTGGCAGTCCTTGGGCGGCTCAACGCATGATCAGCCAGTCATTGTTGCAGCAGGAGAAGGCAACTTGAATGTGTTCGCAGTGGGAACGAATTTTGCAGTTTGGCACAGATCCATCGCAGGCATATGGCTCGATGATCCATTACGTGGCACGGCAGAATGGGTGCTTAATTTATCTCACTGGACACCATGGCGTCAGATAGGCGGAGGTGGAAATCCCGTCAACTCTGTTGTTTCACCACTTCGGCCTGTGTTTGTCCCCGGTGCTGTCTCGATAGGGCTAGACCCCTGGACCTACGTGTTTTGGGCCGGCAAGGACAATCTTATGCGACACGTTCGTGTTTCTCCGCGCGGAGGACTGAGCATCGTAGAAACAAGAGGCATTCGTACTCCATTTCTGGAGAATGGGGAAATACTGAGTCCTGTATCCTGGGGACCTGGACGATTGGATGTGTTTCAGCGCAGTCCTGCAAAAGGCTTAAGCCATTCTTCTTTTCAAGAAGTTCGAGGCTTCGCTCCGGAGTTCTGGCCTTGGGACGGACCCGACACAAGCTGCTTCAGTGAGCCGATTGCAGTCGCTGGATCACCAAACAGACTGGACGTTTTTACGAGCTATAGCGAAGGCGTATTCCATAAGTTCTGGGACGGACGTGCCTGGCGACCATAATCATTTCAGAAATGGGAAATAAAGAGTGCGGAAAATAATTACGTTCTTTGTCATCTGCTTGCTTTTGACTACTGCGGTTCATGCGCAGACAACTCAAGCGGCGTTAAAACCTGCGCTTCAACTGAAGCTGGATGAGTGGCACAAGGCGGGGAGTTTTCCTGGTGCGACGCTCGGCGTCGTGCTCGCGAATGGAGAATCCTTCGGCCTAGCAGTTGGGTATTCAGATCGCGAAACCAAAAGAGCGATGACGCCCGGCGATCGGATGCTGGCCGGAAGCGTAGGTAAAACTTTCGCCGCCGCAACTGCGTTGCAGTTGATCAAAGAAGGCAAGATCGGGCTCGACGACAAGATTGAAAAATATCTCGGAGGCGAACCGTGGTTTTCGCGTCTGCCGAATGCGAAAGACATCACCGTGCGCGAGTTGATGAACCACACGAGCGGTCTCGTGCGTTACGAATTCAAAGAGCAGTTCACCAAAGACCTGACCGCGAACCCTGATAAGGTATGGAAACCCGCAGAGCTCGTCGCTTATTTGCTTGACGAAAAACCACCGTTCGAGGCCGGCAAAGGTTGGGACTATTCCGACACGAACTACATCGTGCTCGGAATGATCATCGAAAAAGTGACGGGCAGGAAGTTCTACGACGAAGCAAACAGACGCGTCATCAAACCGCTGAAGTTAACCGACACGATTCCGCAGGATGGACCAAGATTGAAAGGCGTGGTCCAGGGTTATGCTGGGCCAAACAATCCATTCGGCGGTACTGACGGAATGATCGTCAACGGGAAGTTTGTGATCAATCCGCAATTCGAGTGGACTGGTGGCGGCTATGCTTCGACCGCACTCGATCTCGCGCGTTGGGCGAAGATGATTTACGAGGGCAAAGCATTCTCACCGGACCTTTTGCCGCAAGTCCTTGAAGGTGTTTCAGCTCCGATGCTTGGACGTGAAACGAAATACGGCCTCGGAGTAATCATTCGCAAAACACAGATGGGAACCGCGTACGGACACAGTGGCTTCTTCCCGGGATACATGACTGCCATGATGTACTTCCCGGAGCACAAAGTCGCACTCGCCGTGCAAGTGAACACGAGCGTCGGGCGCAGTCTCGGGAAACCGCTGGAGAGAGTTTTAGTTGAGATGATGGAAGTGATCGCAGCGCAGCACGGCCAATAAATTCAGGTCTTCGTAACGACAGTTGTTCCGAGTCTCTTTTCGAGACCTTTTGCGCCCCAGCTCATCACGACATTGTGATTCCATTCAAATAACGGACGAGCAATGGGCGTCACCAGGTTCATCCAACGCTTGGTTGTCTCGACGTTCCAATCGTATCTGACAATGGTTTCGCTGCCTTCAGTCGAGAGTTGCCAGAGTCCGCGGCCTTGTAATTCACCGAGCGCGATTCCTTCGAGCAACAGCGGCGGCTCGATACGAACGGTTTGCATGTCAAAGCTTAGGCGGTACGGAAGTCTGCTCTTCCACGTATAGCGGTGGATACTACCGACACCTCTTTCGTCACCGCTGCGAATTTCAGAGACACTCTCTACGCCTTTCCACCACGTGGGCCAATCTTTTGAGTGATAAATTTCGTTCCAGACACTCTCAATCGGAGCCTTAACGCGCCAGATGGTGACAAATTCGTACGCGCTCATTAGCGTAAGTGTTTGTTGAAGAACTCGAGTGTGCGCGACCACGCGAGTTTCGCGGACTCTTCGTCATAACGCGGCGTTGTGTCGTTGTGAAAGCCGTGCTGTTTTCCGTCGTACATGTAAACCTGATAGACCTTGTTGTTCGCCTTGAGCGCCGCTTCATATGCGGGGATGCCTTCGTTGATCCGCTGATCGTTGCCTGCGTATTGCAGCAAGAGCGGCGCAGCAATCTTTGGGACATCATCGACGCTCGCCTGGCGCCCGTAGAACGCAACTCCCGCGTTTAGATCTTTACCGAGTCGCACGGCGAGTTGATTTACCATTCCGCCGCCGAAACAAAAACCTACCGCACCGAGTTTGTGTGTTGAGTCGGAGCGCGCTTTGAGCCACTTCGCGGCGGCGACGAAATCTTCGGTCATCTTCGTCCCATCGACCTTGCGAAAGGCTTCAGCGCCTTTTTCATC
>DATEWS010000769.1:0-3266 GCA_035257785.1 Pyrinomonadaceae bacterium | reverse complement strand
GAGTCGCTGATCGCGTCGCACGAGCAGAGCGGAAGTTTTATCGATCAGCCTGCGTTTGAAGTTGCCGCATCGTTACTCGCCGCCGAACGAGCAGAACTGAAGCCGGGTTACACGCTTGGCTCTTACGAAGTGATCTCGTTCATCAGTCGCGGTGGAATGGGCGAAGTTTACCTGGCCGAAGATAAACGACTCGGCCGCAAAGTAGCAGTAAAACTTCTGCCCGCAAGTTTTACCACCAACGACGATCGCCTGCGTCGTTTCGAACAAGAAGCTCGCGCGGCGTCCGCACTCAATCATCCAAACATCATCACGATCTACGAGATCCGCCAGGCCGCCGGCTCGCACATCATCGCCACCGAATACGTCGAAGGTGAAACGTTGCGACAGCGACTGGTTCGAGCGCCGCTGACATTGTCCGAAACGCTCAACGTCGCTATCCAGGTCGCAGACGCGCTCGCCGCCGCGCACAAAGCCGGAATTATTCATCGCGACATCAAACCGGAAAACATCATGCTGCGGCCTGATGGTTACGTGAAGGTCCTCGATTTCGGTCTGGCAAAACTGAGTGAACAAGCATCGCCGGCAGTCGTCGCGGAAGCGCCGACGATTCAGGTGCGCACTGGTTCGGGGATCGTGATCGGAACCGCAGGTTATATGTCGCCGGAACAGGCGCGTGGTCTAAGTGTGGACCATCGTTCCGACATCTTCAGTCTCGGCGCAGTGATTTACGAAATGGTGACGCGGCGCAAGCCGTTTGAAGGTGAGACGCCGAGCGACACACTTGCGGCGATACTTAAAACCGAACCGCCACCATTGCGGCGCGTTGTGCCGGGCGTTCCGGCCGAATTAGCGCGCATAGTTAACAAATCGTTGCGAAAGGATCGCGAGGAACGTTACCAGGTCGTCAAAGATCTCTGGCTCGATCTGAAGGCACTCAAACAAGAGCTCGAGTTTCAAGACAAGCTCGACGCTTCAGAAGTTGATGGAAATGGAACGGCAGTGATGCTCGCAGGGGCTGCGACTACAACGATGTCCGGTCCGCGTCACACGCTCGCCGGCAGTGCGATCAGCAACATCAGCGAGTCGATCAGTGTTGAGATCAAGAGACATAAACTCGGTGTTGTGCTTGCATTGGCGGCGATTCTCGTTGTTGTTAGCGCAGGGAGTTTCGGCGTTTACAAGTGGTTTCATCGCGCGATGCCGGTTGAGCGCTTCTGGGATGTCAGGCTCACGCGTCTAACAAATTCCGGCAACGCGATCGATGCGACGATCTCGCCTGACGGCAAATACATCGTTTATGTGTTGAGCGATCGAAGCACTCAGAGTCTTTTCATCAGGCAGGTGAGTACTGCGAATGACAAGTTGATAGTGCCGCCGGCTCGCGTCGGATATTTTGGAATCACTTTTTCGCCCGATGGAAACGAAGTCTATTACAACCTGAAAGTGAACCTCGATGCCGGCACGCTTTATCGAGTTCCTTCGCTTGGTGGAACTCCGGTAAAAGTGCTGGAGAAGATCGATACTCCGGTCAGTTTCTCGCCGGATGGCAAGCAATTTGTCTTTGTGCGTGGTAACTATCCGACTATCGGTGAAAGCGCGCTCGTGATCGCGAACATCGACGGCACGGGTGAACGAAATCTCGTCATCAAAAAGAACCCGGACCGTTTTACGCCGATCTTTTTTACGGGCCCGTCGTGGTCTCCCGATGGTAAGCAGATCGCCGCGAGCATGATCACAGTAGGCAGTCGCAGTAAAGTCGTGGCCTTCTCGGTTGATGATGGCAGTGAGAAAGTTTTATCGCCTGAGTCGTGGTTGTATTCAGCGCGTGTGCAGTGGTTGCCGGACATGAGCGGCTTGTTGGTTGTCGCCGGAGAGAATCCAATCACCGCGATGATATGGCACATCAGCTATCCGGATGGACGTGTCAGGCGCGTCACCAATGATCTGAATGCGTATCGAGCAATGGGATTAACTCAGGATGGCAAGAAGCTCACGACGATCCAGTCTCAAGGCCTGGTGAACCTCTGGGTGGTTCCTGACGGCGACGCGAAGAAAGAGGTCAGACTGCCTACGGGAAATGTGGCCAGTTTCTTTTCGTTAACGGGCAGTAATCTTTCCTGGACCCCCGACGGAAGAATCGTTTACGTTTCGAATGAAAGTGGCGGCGCTGATATCTGGCTTACCGATCCTGACGGTAACAATCGCAAACAGCTGACTGCGAATAAAGCAGTGAACGTTTCGCCGGTCGTTACCGCTGATGGACGCTACATCGTGTTTGTATTGTGGCAGGAGGGTAAGAAAAACATTTGGCGCATGAATCTCGACGGCAGCAATCAGGTGCAATTGACTTCCGGGTTGGCGGACGGATTTCCTTCTTTGTCGCCTGACAGTCGTTGGGTTATTTACACGGCGCTGGACGGAGCGACGCCAACTCTTTGGAGAGTGTCTATTGATGGCGGCACACCGATTAAGGTCACAGATCACGTGGCGACAACTTCAACAGTCTCACCGGATGGTCGATTCATCGCCTTCACGTATCCAGAATCAGCCGATCCGCTGGCTGCCCCGAATCGCGTTGCCGTGGTACCGTTTGAGGGCGGCGCACCGACAAAGACCTACGAGATTCCACTCGGAGGCACGGTTTTGACTGTGATTCATTGGTGGGCGCACGACGGCAAATCGATTCTCTACACAGCCACGACAAACAATGTGACTAATATCTGGCGACTGCCTCTTGATGGTGGACCATCGAAGCAGGTCACTGATTTTAACGACATGCTGATTACGGGGTTTGCGTGGTCTCACGATGGAAAACAGTTGGCATGCACTCGCGGCGCTTTGATGCGCGATGCCATCCTGGTTACCGATCTGAAATAGTTTGGAGACTTTGAGATGGATCTCCGAGTAATGCTGACAACTTTCGGAATTATCTTTCTGGCCGAGATGGGTGATAAGACTCAACTCGCGGCGATGACGATGGCCGCGGATTCGAAGAAGCCCTGGGCGGTGTTCATCGGCGCGAGTTTGGCGCTCGCGGCAGTGTCGTTGCTGGGTGTTCTGGTTGGTGCTGTGATCGGTGATTACGTGCCGCTCGTGTGGGTGAAGCGAGTGGCGGCAACTGCGTTTATCGTGATTGGAGTGTTAATGTTGTTCGGAAAATTCTGATGCCGCAGACTCCCCACATTGAACGTCACTTCACGGCGAGTGACGTCGTGCGCGACATCGTCATCGGAATGGCTGATGGTTTGACGGTCCCTTTTGCGCTT
>DATEWS010000768.1:0-3676 GCA_035257785.1 Pyrinomonadaceae bacterium | reverse complement strand
ACCGATCTCACGACGCATCTCGATCCCGCCGGCAGCGATGTGCGGCGTAAGAATCACATTCGGTAACTTGCGCAGCTCATGATCCGGCGGCAGCGGTTCCGAAGGATCCGTGACGTCGAGTGCCGCAGTTATTCGTCCGGTTCTTAGTTCGGCCAATAACGCCTCCATATCGATCAGGCCGCCGCGCGCCACATTGATCAGGTACGATCCGTCATGCAGTAGCGACAAGCGTCGCTTGTCAAACATGCCTCGCGTCTCCGGCGTTAACGCCGCACACAGCACCACTACCGAACATGAGCTCACCAGTTCATCGAGTTGGACCGAATCGGCGTTCGCGTACGGATCAGTCACGCAGATCTCAGCGCCGAGCGGCTGCAACAGCTTCGCAAACGCCCGGCCTATACGCCCAAAACCAACAATTCCGACTCGCCGCCCTAACAACGTTTCGCCTTCGCTAACGTACTCATTCGTCCTGCTCACGCCGCTTCGCATTTCCGCCGCGTAGTCAGGAATGCGACGAACGAGCGTGAGCATCAGAGCCAACGCCATTTCCGCGACCCCGCGAGCCATCGGATCGGCTGCGTTTGTAATTGTCACCGTCTCAAAAACCTCTTCCGCCACACGCGACTTAACCTCGCCGCCACAATGCGCAATCAGCTTGACACGCGGCGCGTTGCCCAGCATCTCCCGAGTGATGAACGGCGAATGCCAGGTAGTCATCAGCACATCAGCGTCCGCAATCTCGCTTCGTAGTTGTGACGAGTCTTCGCGCAATGAAGACCTGGTCCAGCTCGTTACTTCGCCGAGCTTCTTCAAAGATTCGTCAGTAAAGAAGTGTTGAAACAAGACGTCACTTGCCAACACCAGAACGTTTGGTCGTATCACTTCCATCTGAACTGGGCCGCGGATCTGCGCGGATAAAACGCGGATCTGATCCGCGTTATTCGCGTTTATCCGCGGTTCGGTAAACGTTGATGAAATCCGGCAGCGCAACTTCCGGTTCTTCGATCTCCGGATGCCAGTACTTTTCCCATTCGAAACTGACGAAGCCGTCGTACTGCAAAGCTGTGAGCGCAGTTAGCGCTTCGACAAACGAAACTCGCCCCCTGCCCGCCAGCACCGGGAGCCAGTGTTCGGATCCAGCGACTGGCTTTGCGTCTCGGAGATGAACATGCGCGAGATATGGTTGAACGACTTGCGCCGCGTGTTCAATCTTGTCACCTGCCGCAACCGAATTTGCGACATCCCAAATCAGTTTTATCTTCGGATGATTTGCAAGCGTCACAATCTCCGCCGCGCATTCGGCTCGCGCAAAATCACCATGCGTCTCGAGCCCAACGTGGACACCGTCCGGCACACGCTCTGCAATCTCGCGCAGGCATGCTGCGATCCAGTCGCGCGTTTCGTCACGCTGCGCGCCCGCCTGGATCTTGTCGGGAAAAACGCGAATCAATGGCGCCCCAAGCTGCGCCGCTAACGCCGCATGAGCGAGAGCGATCTGCACCTGGCTAGCTCGCTCACTCTCCTCCGTTGCATGAAATACGCACGAAGTGTCGATGCAGCAAATCTCAATGCGTGCGTCTTCAAAATACTTTTTAGTCGACTCAAGCTTTACTGGTGCAAACTCCGCGCGACTGAGCAGATCCAAACTTCCACCCACCGCACGCAACTCAACGCCGTCATAACCCAGGCTTCGAGCACCTGCGACAATCTCTCGCAACTCCCAAGTCGGACAACCAAGCGTGGAAAAAGCCAGCTTCATGCGTGTTTGTGTTATCCACAGACTACACAGATTGGATACATATAATCTGTGTAATCTGTGGATTGAAACGCCCTCACGGCGTGAACTCGTATGCTCCTATGTCAATCGCCCCAAACACCGGTCGTGCCTGCGCGGTGCCAACTGCCAGAGCAGTATGAAACGGCGGCAGAAACGCCGGCGGGAATAACGGACTGATGAACGGATGTCCTGCCGGGCTTTGCGGATTGCCATTGCCCGCATTAACTAACTGACTGGTGGACGTTGGATGCACATCATAAGTTGTGATGTTCACAAAACCAGGATTGGCGCCGGTGACGGTCCCAGTCCATGCAGTCGGAATCAGCGCGGAGCCAGTCGTCACCCAATTGTTAGTACCAGTGCTGACACGCCCCGACACCCAACGCACACGCGTCTCCAACACGACCTTATCGATCGCCGCACCACCAACGCGGAACATCACGTTGTTGTGCATCTCGAGACTCTCGATGCCGTTGAAGACCTCTACCACCGGACTCGTCTGTCCCTGTCGCAGGATGAAGGTGTTGTTCACAAAGCGATAACGACCGTCAGTATCTCCGGTACCGTCACCACCAACGCGGGCCATGCGCGTGCCTTGAGTTGGAATGTGTTGAAACACATTTCCCACGACATCAGAATCTTCACGCGCAGTATCGTGGCTGACGTTCTTGTTACCGTGCGGGTCTGGTCCAATCAATTCGATCTCGCCATAGAAACCACCTGACACCCAGTTGTAATAGATCTCATTGCGTTCCGCGCGACTCTTGATGTTGTTACCACCATTCTGATCGTGTAGGTAGCAGTATTGCATGCGAAACACTGAACCCGGATGAGCAAACTCATCGGTTGCCATGTAGACCGGATGTTGTCCGGTTCCACTGCCGCAGTGATAGACCTCGACATATTCCATCAACAACGAGCCGGAGTCAGTATCAGCGCCGAGTATTCCATGGGCCGGACAATCATGGACCACACAATCTCGCAGGGTAATGTCGTGAGCGTGGTGGTAAATCCCGCGAAAACTTCCGCCCGTGACATCGAAACCTTCGAACACGTAGTGGTCGGACAATCGAAACTCAACCGTGTTTGTGCCACCCGAAATCACCGGACGCAACCCATTAACGCGAATCCCTCTGATCGTGACTTTGTTTACGTCGGTACCGGGTCGCGTGAATATCAAATCACCCGGATAAGTTGCATTCCCATCGACCTCAGCTATGTCGCCGGGGTTAAGCAGAGGTGCGACGTCCTGCAATTTTTTGAAAGTTCTGCTCGGCCCCACTTGGTATGTCACTGCGAAGGTAGTGCTACCGCAAAGAGCAATCAAAAATAGTGTGGCTATGAGGTATCTCATCGAATCTCCCTTCGTTACTTACTTCGCTTCGCAATCGCTTGCGCGAGTTTGTAGCGAGCACGTTCGTAATCATTTCCAACCTCGGAAAAACCTACGGCTGGACCTGAGTCGGAAAAAACACGGGGGACCACTGACTGGAGAACTTCGTCAACTACTGCATCGAGGTTTAACTTTCGCGCGAGGGTTAAATACTGGTGGTCCTGTAGACCACGTCGAAAATTTGCGAGTTGAATGGTGGAGATGGGTCCGGGTATGCCGCGGTCCTGGTCGGGATGAAGTTTGTCTTCACCGGGATAGATCAGAACGCCGTCGCCGTTTATGTAACCTTGATCGTCGAGTGGCTTGTTTGGTTGGCCGCGGTTGTCGAAGGTGATGGGATTGGCCCATACGTTCTGCTTTCGCTCGCCTACCTTTTGCCGGTTGTGCTGCCAGTGCACGCCATGCCAGTAAAAATAGTTATCGACGCCGTGTTTGAAACAGGCCCAGATCGTGGCGCGCGGATCGGTAGCCGGAGCATCAATGACAATCGCGCCCGCGGCGGG
>DATEWS010000767.1:0-6278 GCA_035257785.1 Pyrinomonadaceae bacterium | reverse complement strand
TAACCAAATGACGGCGCAGCTTGAAGAAAATCGCAGCCGCATCGAAGCCGGCGCCGCGGAGTTACGAGACACGAACCTCGCGCTTCGTGAACGACGCAATTACATCGAAACGGTGCTGCAATCATTATCGACTGGTGTGATCTCGCTTGATGAAAATGACTGTGTGACGACTCTGAACGCTTCGGCAGCGCACATCCTCGCGCTCGTCGATAAAGCTGAAGACAATCCGAAGCTGAGCACGTTGATCGGCAGTGAAGACTGGCTTGTGGTAGATCGATTACTACGACGTGCACGCCGCACGGGCCACGCTACCGAACAGACACAACTCGGGAGTGGCGCACTGCCCGTTTCAATGACTGCCACCGCCCTGCCCGATTCGCGCGGACCGCGACGCGGAGTGGTCTTGGTGATCGAAGATCTTTCGGAGTTGCTCGCGGCTCAACGTGCGGCGGCGTGGAGTGAAGTCGCGCGCCGCATGGCCCATGAAATCAAAAACCCGTTGACGCCGATACAACTTTCAGCCGAACGCATCGCGAAGAGTTACGATCGCGCAACAGCGAACGGCGGAAGCAACGGTTTCAGGCCCGATGAGCGCGCTGATGAGAAACGCGTGGCAGCAGTGATCAGCGAGTGTACCGAGACGATAACGCGCGAAGTTGCGGGTTTGAAAGCGATGGTGGATGAGTTTTCGCGCTTTGCGCGTCTTCCAGCCATTCGACTCGAACAGGCAAACCTCAACGACGTCATCACGCACGCCGCCGGCCTATACCAGGAGCGTCTCGACGGCGTCTCGCTGACTCTCGTTCTTGATGGTGAACTGCCCTCGTCTATGCTCGATATCGAACAGATCAAACGCGTCTTTGTAAACTTGATCGACAATGCGCTCGATGCGGTCTCGTCAGTTCCGAACGAGAAACAAATCACGATCGTGACGAGTCATGACGCGGAAAAGATGCGAGCTGAAGTGGCGGACACGGGGCAGGGAATCGAACCCGCAGACTTCCGCCGGTTGTTTGAGCCTTACTTTTCTCGACGTGACAGCGGCACCGGTCTCGGCCTCGCGATCGTGCAGCGAATAATCATGGAGCACGGTGGTCACATTCGCGCCGAACGAAATCATCCGCGCGGCGCTCGTTTCGTGATCGAACTGCCGGCTGGTTAACAAACATCGAATGGATTCAATTCTCATAGTCGACGACGAACGCGGCATTCGCGACACGCTGCGCGCCGTCATGGAAGACGAAGGCTTTGATGCCGACGCGGTCGCCACGGGTGAGGAGTGTCTGAAAGCACTCGGCAAGCGCGCGTATGGTTGCATACTGCTCGACGTTTGGCTTCCCGGCATCGATGGACTCGAGACGTTGAGACAATTGCGCGCCGCCGGATCCGATGCGGCGGTCGTGATCATTTCCGGCCACGGCAACATCGAGACCGCCGTGCGCGCGACGAAGCTCGGCGCGTTCGACTTCATCGAAAAGCCGCTATCGATCGAGAAGACTGTGCTCACGGTCCGCAATGCATTGCGGCAACAGCGTCTCGAGTTGATCAACGCCGACATGGCTGCGGCGCTTGCTCGCGAATACACGATGGTCGGTGAATCGGTTGCGATGCGTGCTTTGCGCAAACAGATCTCGATCGTTGCGCCGACTGATGGTCGTGTTCTGATTTACGGTGAGTCGGGCACCGGAAAAGAATTGGTTGCACATGCGATTCACGCGGAATCGCGGCGTGCGGCCGCGCCGTTTATCGAAGTGAATTCAGCAGCGATTCCTGAAGAGTTGATCGAGTCGGAACTCTTCGGGCACGTGAAGGGCGCGTTTACGGGCGCTACTGCGGCGAAGAAAGGGAAGTTTGAACTCGCGGACGGCGCGACCATCTTTCTCGACGAAGTCGGCGACATGAGTCCGAAAGTGCAGGCGAAGGTGTTGCGAGTGTTGGAAGAGCAACGCTTCGAGCCGGTCGGAAGTGGAACGTCGGTCACCGTCGATGTGCGTCTTATCGCGGCGACAAACAAACGTCTTGATGTTGAGATCGAGCAGGGAAACTTTCGCGCCGATCTTTTTTATCGTCTGAACGTGATTCCGTTTGAGTTGCCGCCGTTGCGTGAACGTCTTGAAGACGTGCCGCTGCTCGTCGATTATTTTAACGAGCACTTCTCGAAGGCTTACGGAAAGAAGTTGAAACAGTTCCTGCCCGAAGCAGTTGAGGCGATGCAGTCGTATTCGTGGCCCGGTAACGTGCGTGAGTTGAGAAACACGATTGAGCGCGTCGTGATCATGCATCCGGGCACGAAAGTCTCGGCAAGCGATCTGCCGCCGCAGGGCAAGGAAGAACCACCTGCTGCCTCGTTTCGGTTTCCCTCTTTTAAAGAAGCGACTGAGGCCTATCACCGTGAGTTCATCCAGCGAAAGCTCGAGGAAGCTGACGGCAATGTCTCCCGCGCCGCTGAATTAATGGGAGTGGACCGCAGCCATCTCTATCGCCGCATGCGTGCCCTCGGCATCCAAAACCGCGAACGCAACGCCACTACGTAATCTCCGCGATCTCTGTGTACCTCTGCGTTCGCTGCGTTGAAAGGACCTTTTCACGCAGAGAACGCAGAGGGCCGCAGAGATCGCAGAGAAGAACGCGTTGACAAAACTTTACATAAGCATGATTAACTCGCTATAACCCGCTGCTACCCTTCGCCTGCGCTCCCCAGTCGCACTTAGTTCACGTTCCGATACAAATTTGCACTCACGATGAGCCTTTCCCCCGTGAAGCTCAGGTCCAGATGGCCTATGGCCGTTGGCGTGTTCGTGTCGTTTTTCGTGGGCTACGGTGTTTCTTTCGTCTCGCGAACCGAATCTCCACCAGCCGAGCCTCGAATCCAGGTCGCCGACTTTCGCGTGGCGATTCCCGAAGGTGAGACGACCGTCACCATCACCAGTCGCGATGCCGCTGCCCAGCAATTAGGCCAACTGACGCTGAAACGCCAGGGCGATGCGATCGTCGGCATTCCCATCATCGAGAAACGAATCGCGCCACGCGAACGACTAGCGATCGACGATGCGGCATTTCTCCGCAAAGAGATCGGCGCCGCAGTCTCTTCTTCCGACTCACCGTGGCAAAAAGCAAACAAGATTCGCGCATGGTTGGCCCAAGTTCGTTATCGACTCGGCATGCCCGGACTGAGCACGCGCAAACCACGCGAAGCTTACGAACAGATGAAGATCGGTCAGCCCGTTCTGTGCGGCAATCTCGCGGAGATCTACGTCGCACTCTGCGAATCGGCGGGTTTAACTGCGCGCGCAGTGGGCTTGAGTGTCGCCGTTCAAAAAGGACTTTTCGGTGTCGACACTCATGCCGGTGCAGAAATTTGGATTCCCGAAATGGGCGGCTGGATCTACCAGGACCCGACGTTTAATTGTTACTGGCAAATCGACGGCAAACCTGCCAGCGCGATGCAACTTCACGACGCGGTAATGGAGAGTCGTGCAGTGGACTTCGCACCGCATGACAAACAAACCGAGCAGCGACTCAAAGAATATTATCTCGACGTGCGTTTGTACTTCCGCCAGATATCGTACGAGTACAAACCGGGTGGCACAGTTCTCTATTTCGCCGATCCACGACTCGAGCCACTCAACCTGCGGGACCAGAATTGGATTCACACGGACAGTCGCCAGGACATACAGCGTCTCGACACAAACGAAGTTCTCGTACTCGAAAGACGCTCGGAGATCGCGCCCGGCGTGTTCGTGCAGTTGGTCGGCAACGATCTGTTCGTGCGAGACAGGCGTGAGCGTAGTCCAGGCATTCGCGTGCGTTCGACGACCGGAACAGTCGAGGGTTTGGCCTACCTGCATCAACGCGCACAGGATCTCGGGGTCTTTAATAAGACGAACCTCGTTCAAAATCCCGCGTTCCGTCTAACAAGCGGCGCAAATCAACTCGCAGACGACTGGTCCATCGCCGGACCCGTCGAAGCGATGACGATCTCCGGCGGCCAAGCGATGTCGGCATTGGCCGGCGGAAAGTTGTACCAGCGGATTCAGGTGCGGCCGCATGGGCGTTATCTGATGTACGCGCGCGTGAGTGTGTCGCGCGGAGTCGTGAACTGGTCGATCGCTGACGCCGAACACGGTCCGCGTTCGATGGGAACGATCGAGCCCGAACGAATCAGCGAAGTCGTGTCGGATGTCATCGAGAGTCAGAGCGGGTATCTCGAGGTTGGTTTTGAAGTTCCGTCGGGCGGCGCTTTCCGTGTCATCGACGTAATTGTCACCGAAGCTCCACGTTTCAATCCTTAAAGTATTCAGCCGCAGATTTGCACTACGGAACGCTGATCTGCGTTCGTTCGGTAAATCTGCGGCTGAATACTTCATTGACATCCTATGTTCAAATAGCTTAAGAAGTTAGTCGAGGTTTTTGATGGATTTTACGACTAAAGAATTATTGAAACGCTACGCGAAACTTGCCATCGGCCAGCCGTTTTCGCCCGTGTTGCTGAACATTCTGGTGACTTCGGTTTGCGACATGCGCTGCACGCACTGCTTCTTTACCGACGAACTCGATGACCGCCCGCGCAAAAAACTCCAGATGAAAACGCACGAGATCGAGCGGATCTCGCAGACACTCGGCGGCAACCTGGGCGTCCTGATTCTCGCCGGCGGCGAACCATTCACGCGTAAAGATCTTCCCGAAATCGCGCGCGCGTTTTATACAAACAACAAGCTCGAATCGATCTACATCATGTCGAACGGTCAGATTCAGAAACGAATCTTTCCGGACGTCACCCGTGTGTTACAAGAGTGTCCAAACCTGAACGTGACAGTTGCGCTCGGCATTGACGGTCCGAAACTCGAACATGAGAAGATTCGCCAGAAACCCGGTTCGTGGGACATCGCGATCGACACCGCGCGCCAGCTTCAGGCGATCAAAAAAGAGTATCCGCGCCTCGACGTGCAAACGTGTACCTGCTTTATGAACTCGAACCAGGACACGATCTTCGAGTGGTACGACTTTCTGAAGTACGACCTTAAGCCCGACAAAGTCAACTTCAACTACATTCGTCCCCCGTCAGCCGATCCGAAGGAGTTGGACATCGATCACTCGCGCTATGCGAAGCTCGCGCAGATGATCGACGACGACTCGCGTCACGCAGCGATCAAAAACAACTACGGCGGTAAAGCCGGGTTCTTCAAAGCCGCGATCGACATCTACATGCACGGGCTGATCGCAAAGACGCAGGAAACGCAGACCGCGCAGATGACCTGTTACGCAGGCACGGCGGGCGGGGTTATCTACGACGAAGGCACCGTGTCGTCGTGTGAGAATCTTGAACCTGTCGGTAATCTTCGCGACTACGATTGGAATTTCCAGAAACTCTGGCTGTCACCGGCGATGCAGGCGCGTCGCAAGAAGGCGCATGATGGTTGTTTCTGCACGCATGAGTCAAATAGTTACTACCCGTCGCTGGCGTTTAATCCCCGTCACTTAATCCAGATCAAGAAACTGGAACGAGAAATGAAGAAGGCGCGCAAGGCTGTGGAGAAGACTGAGCATTCAGGACTGCCGGTTGTTGCTTTAAATTAATGACGCACCAGCGAATTCCAAAGATCCTGATTATTTCGTCTGACACCGGCGGTGGACATCGTTCGGCGGCGGCCGCAATCGTCGCGGGTGTGCAGAAGTTTCTCGATAGTGAGTCGTACGCGATCAGGGTTGTGCGCGCGGTTGAGGAGTCGCATCACCTCAGCGCGAAACTGGTGCGGTTGTACAACTGGATACTGCGCAACCGGCAGCACTGGATGAAGTATTACTACTGGTTCATAAACTACATCCGGCCGGAGAAGAGCGCGTTTTTCCATAAACGGTGCGTGCCTTACGTGGCCGGTTTGTTTGAGCGCTGGTGCCCGCACATCGTCGTCAGTGTTCATCCGCTGACGCAGCACATTTTTGCGCGCGTGTTGAGGGAGTTGAATCTCGCCGAGCGTGTGCCGCTCGTTTCGGTAGTAACGGATCCGTGTTACGGATTTTGGAAAGGGTGGGCGTGCGACGACGTGAGCTTGTATCTCGTCGCGAGCGAAGATGCGCGGCGACAGTTGATCGATTACGGTGTCGCGCCGGAACGAATCAAGATTTCCGGGCTGCCCGTGCATCCGAAGTTTGCTTATCCGGGTGAGGAAGCAGCGCAGGCGGCGCGTCGTGCGCTCGGTTTGGATCCGGAAAAGTTTACGGTATTTGTGAACGCCGGCTGGATTGGCGGCGGCAATATCCCTCAAATCTTCCGCGAA
>DATEWS010000766.1:0-3869 GCA_035257785.1 Pyrinomonadaceae bacterium | reverse complement strand
CGAAGTAGTGAAACGTGATCCCACCGGTTAGAAACACACGCGAGAACTCTTTCAACGCGCTATTGACTTCGTATTTCGTATTGCCGAGCGTGATGAGTTTCGACGTGTCGTTAGGATCGTGTTGAAGGACACGCAGACGCTGCGTGATAAAAGGAGTCAGTAACTCGACTCTCTCTTTTTCACTGACGGGCCGGTGAATGCCGGTCGCAAAGATCACCGCCATGCGCGCCGGAGAAACACCGGACTGAACGAGTCGTCGCACCAGCAGGTTAACTACCTGCGCGCTCGCCGTCGCGCGCGTCGCGTCAGAAACAACGATCAGAACGGAATCATCAGCGCCCGCAAACTCATCGACCGAATCAAACGCGGCGCCGACTTCAAAATCACTCAGCGGCGTTCCACCGTCAGTGCCGGCGGTTAAAACAGTGAAGCGGTCTTCATCGAAATCGAAGTTGAGAGATCCGCGTCCATACGCCAGTTCAATCCGTGTCATCTGTGTTTACAGACCGAAGTCAATCAAAGCTCTCTCGATCACGTGTAGCGCCGCGAAGTCTGCTTCGCCCGCGGTACGCGCTTCAGCCAACCACTTGCGCAGTTGTCGTGCTTCATCCATCGATGGGATGCGACAAGCACCCGTGAGCGCAAGCGTGACCAGTGCATCGGGTGCGCCGTGAGTGACGAGCGCCGCCTGTAATGCCGCTTGCTCTCGCAGATCAAGACTCAGGAGCAGATTGAGTTCCATTTGTTGCCGTTAGGTTCTTTCTGATCTAAAACACGCTGTTCCCGCGTGGCAAAAATGAAATGTCTCGTCTTCGAAATCGGGGGTTTCCATCTGAATCGTGAGGTGGTCGACGCCAAAACGATCGTGAAGTTTCGTGCGCAACTCGCGTAACAAATCAGGCTGCGAAATAGTGTCGACGTGAATCACGTGCGCGCTGAGCGCCTCACGTCCGGAAGTGATGGTCCAAACGTGAAGATCGTGAACATCGGATACGCCTCGCGTGTCGAGGATCGCGTTTTCCACCGCGGCCAAATTGATGTGCGCCGGCGTTCCCTCGAGCAAAACGTTCGTCGATTCTTTGATCAATCTCACCGAGCCCCAGATGATGAGTAAGCTAATGACAACGCTGAACACCGCGTCCGCGGCATACCAGCCAAACAGCGACATACAAACGCCCGCGAGAATCGCCGCAACTGAGCCGAGCGCATCACCCATGACGTGCATCCACGCGCCGCGCAAGTTCAGATCGACCTCGTGACGAGCGTGAAGTATCCACGCACAGATGAGATTCACGACCAGCCCGCCGACCGCGACCACGATCATCGGTCCACTGCGAATCACCGGAGGCGAAAGCCAACGCTCGTAAGCGCCGTAAAAAATGAGGAGCGAGATCACGACGAGGGCTACACCGTTCACAAGTGCAGCGATGATCTCAAGCCGGTAGTAACCAAAAGTTTTGCGAGAAGTCGCAGGACGTGAGCCAAACCAAACCGCGAAAAGCGCAAGTACCAGCGCCGCGACGTCAGTAAACATGTGACCCGCATCGGCGAGCAGCGCGAGTGAACCGGTCCACCAGGCGCCGGCCACTTCGGCAAGCATGTACAAAGCCGTCAGGACCAGCACGAGACGCAATCGCCGCGAGCTTTCACCGGTGCGATGGTTCCTGTGAGTGTGGCTGTGATGACCTTCTTCCACGCGCGCTAAAGATTAGCCCGCAAAGCGCGAAGGTGCAAAGGTTCTATAACGCGGTGAGTCCTGACGCTGAATAGAAATCTCGATAGAGCTCGTTGAACTCGCGCAACGCCACTTCCATGATGCGCGGCAGCTCTTCAACATCCGCTGTGTTCACGACTGCGTTGACGTTGCTGAGAAACGCGGCGTGCGCATCCATCGTGCGTAGTGACGGCGACAGCAACGTAAAAAACAGGCGGCGTCGCTGCGGCGGGCGCAAAACATTGATCTCGCGAATCACAAACACCGAACCCTGCTCGGCGGGATCAAACTGCGCCTCCAACAAAACTACATCCATCTTGTTCGCGCGCATTGTCTCGACTGCCTGACGTGTGTCTTCGGCTACAAACACGTGGAAATCGCTGTCGGAAAGTTTGCGTGCAACAGTCTCGCGATAAGGCTCGCTCATGCAAACCAACGCTTTGCGTTTGTCCCACGCGGGCCGCGCTGCGGGATTGTCGACACGCTGGCCGTTTCCTTTCGCCAGCAGATCAACAATCATGCGGAGGGCGTCGTCGTTTGTTGCGGTTTCTTTGACGGGACTCGCCGTCGCAGACTGATAGGCGCGCGCAGTCGATGGTTCGAAGCGCGGATGATCGGTTGATGGAGATCCTCCGACTGCGAGTGCGCTCTGTTCGGTCGCCGGACTCGCCGGTCCGGAACTGACAGTGTTGTTGCACTTCGGGCAGCGAACGTTGAATGGACGCTGCGGCGATTTTTCATCGTCGATCTGCAACCGGGTCGAACACTTTTGGCAAACGATAATCATCTCGTTTTATTCGATCATGCCGAGCATGGAACCGGAATCAGAAAAAGCATTTGCCGGCATGCCATCAACCTCGCGGCGAATGAAGTCTTCAGCGGCGGTCATGCCTTTGAGTGACAGCAGCAGATTGTTCTGATTGGTGGCGAACGCGAGCCCGTCTTCGAGAGCAACGACCTTGGATTCGATCAGTCCTTTGATAACCGTGTCGAAGTCCTGCATGCCGTCCAGTTTTCCATCGCGCATCGCATCGAGGAGCGATTTGCCTTCCTGCTCGCCGGCCTCGATGTACTCGCGAGTACGTGGGCTGGATCTCAGAATCTCGACTGCGGCCACGCGACCGCTGCCGTCCGCGCGTGGAATCAAACGTTGCGAAACTATGTAGCGGAAAGTCTGCGCGAGACGCGTGCGAATCACAGGCTCTTCGTTTTTTGGATACAGACCGATGATGCGGTCGACAGTCTTGGACGCGTCGATTGTGTGCAGGGTCGAAAGCACGAGGTGGCCGGTCTCGGCTGCTTCGAGTGCGATTTCGGTGGTTTCGAAGTCACGCATTTCGCCGATCAGAATCACCTTGGGCGCCTGGCGCAACGTCGCGCGCAGCGCGGAGGGAAAGTCACGCGTGTCGTGACCGACTTCGCGCTGGTTGATCGTCGAACGTTTGTGCAGGTGCAGATACTCGATCGGATCTTCGATGGTGACGATGTGGTAGTACTTTTTCTCGTTGATGATGTCGATGATTGCGGCCTGAGTGGAACTCTTGCCGGAGCCGGTTGGACCAGTGACGAGGACGAGGCCGTTGCGAAGCTCTGCGATGTCCCCCAATTGCGCTGGCAGACCAAGGGAACGCACTGTGGGAATGTCGGTCGGGATCACGCGCATGACGATCGAGTAAACCCCGCGCTGCTGGAAGATATTGACGCGAAATCGCGCCCGCGAAGGCAGCGAATAACTGAGGTCGGCAGTGCCTGTGCGCGCGAGACGCTCGGCGGCATCGGGATGGCCATGCATGAGCGTCATGGCGATGATCTCGGTTTGATAAGGGGTGAGTTTCTGCATCCCGAGCGGTTGGACCGGAGTTAACTTGCCGTTGATTTCGACCTGTGGGAGCTGGCCAACGGAAAAATTGAGGTCGCTAATCTTGTCGGAGACAAGCAGCATTCGCTCAATAATGGGCGGTAAATCGAAGAAACTCATAAATTTGGTGCGTTAACTGCCTGGAAGGTAGGGCCGCTCGAAGGAGAGTACACCTCCGAATCCGCTGCGATTTTCGCGCATAACAATGATAAACGCAAGAAAATTATGTTTATTGAAGGGACTTGAGGAGGGACTGTGTGGCAGAGGCGATGTTCGGCGCGGATAGGAGGGCGCTGA
>DATEWS010000765.1:0-6571 GCA_035257785.1 Pyrinomonadaceae bacterium | reverse complement strand
CAAACGATCACCGGCAACAACCCGCGACGTATCAAGCAGTATTGCCACCGGCTGAGCTTTCAAAAGGATCTCCCTCCGAGCTTCACCGTCGAATCTGTTGAGGAGGAGCGTAGCGATGCCGCTACCGCGAATACTTAACCATGGAGACCGAGCCGGCTGACAATACTGCGATCAAATCTCTCAATGCGCTCATTGCGATGGCGCAATGGGACAAGCATCTGCCGTTCTACTTTGCACGTCTCTATAAAAATGAAAATGAATATGAAAAGGCTCTCCAGCGTATTCGTAAAGCAAGCGACGAAGCAGCGAAATCGGAGCCTCCCTGCGACACGCTGGACGAACAAGAGTGGAAGACACTCTACGTAAAGACCACCACTACCTCCTCCCTCAGCAAACTGTTTGCGAACGATGGCGATCCCTTCAGGAATGCTTCTCGAGCTCAGATCCTACTCCTGGCGGAGATTTCAGATCTGAAGACGGATCCCCAAAAGATGTTCTCCTCGAAAAATGGTGCGTTTCATCTGGTTCTGGATGCGATTCGCAAGAAGCCTGAGCCCACTACGAAGAATTTGCTCACTCAATGCATCCATCGATTTTACAATTTGTTTGCTACCGATCGGTCGATCACGGAAAGAATCTACAAACTTGCCGGCTCGGCCGATTGGTACCCGGTGATGGCATCTCTCAAGGATGGTAATGACTACACGATAGACGAGAGCACTAGCACTTACGATACGCTGCAAACGTGGAACACTGATCTTACACGCGAGTTACGTCCCCTCGTCCTAAGCTTGTTTCATGTCCCGCGGAACTTAGTCACACTGGTTTGGGAGCAGCAGGGTATATTCGGAAAAGCACTGCAACAGATTCGGGAGCACCAGCCCCTCGCAGATGAGGTCGATCTTAAGCCGCAGGTCGCCAATGTTGCGTATGACTTGTTAGATGCGGAAGCCAAAGATCAACTTGAAGCGATCAAATCTGACTTGATATTGCTCGCGTCGATTGCAAGGCATTACTTCCACATGAGGAAGTTTGTGAAGCTCGATGGGCTGGTTTATTCCTGGCCCAGGATTGCCGCGCTTGCGAGGGCAAACTATACCGGTCTCGTATATGTCGAAGAGCTCATTTTAAAGAGAAAGCAAAAACCTGATGACGCGGAGCTTGATTCAAAAGACGCGCGCGAGTTGTATGCACTATGTGCGAATAACAAAACCGTCGTTAGCTTCCTGAAACTCCAACCGTACTTCAACGAGATCCCCGAAGACGAACTCAGGCGTTATCGACCACTTGCGCGTCCGGCCTCGCCGGATACCCCGGCCTCGTCCGATAGCCCGGCTTCCTCGCATAACATAAACGCTACTTCCTCACCGCTCGGGTCAGGCATTGTTAATCGAGTTAATATCAGACCGGGCACACCTTACATCGCTTGCGAGTTGGTGATCACTACTATCCCGCTGCCCGTACCTGCATCTGGACCAGAGCAAGAATACGAGTTCGACATCTCAATTAATTCCCCGCTTGTTGAGGTTCCTCCAGGTCGAGTTCGATTTTCTATCAAAAAGCTTGTTGAGAGAGTACTGGGTGCTGTTGGCGTGACTGGTGAAGACTCATTACAGTTCACACTCAAAAACGTTTTTTCAGGAACCAACGCGGAGGAAATTCTGCTGCGCGGCGGCAGGGAACTCTTCAATGCGCTAATAGCACACGCCGGCTTGGAACAACAACTCGCAGGCATTTTATCCGGGCAACCTGGTCAACCAGCGCTGCCTGATCGTCTGGTGCGTCTGATAGTCATTATTGAATCCATTCGTGAGGACTTACATTTCCTTCCGTGGGAATGGTTTCCGAGCCCGGGTAGTAATGAGCTCTTACTGTCCGACGAACGCTTCTCGCTAGTTCGTTGCAAGCGCGTACTTTCTGAAGTTTCCAGGCAATCCTTGTTGTCTCCCGTTACGATCATGGGTTTATTTCCGAATGTTCCGATTGGCGCACGAGATGTGTCTGAAGGTTCCATTAAAGCATTGGAAGCGTTACGTAACGCAGGTACCCATTGTGTGCTACTGAAGCGAGACGAAGCGACCCTGAAAAGTGTGACTGCGGCTCTGGATAAATTTCGTCCTCAAATACTTCATTTCGAAGGTTGGGTAGAATCTTCACCGGGCGAGGGTTCCGGTCTCCGTATATTTTTCTCTGAAGGAGATAACGTTGCACCTCTCGGCTTACCGGAATTTGAAAAGCTGTTGAAACTGAACAACGTGCAACTGCTGGTGATAGGACGAAACGAATCCAATCGGGTCTATGGAAACCCGGGAACAATGCTGGCGGGCCGTATAGTTAGAATGGCCGTTCCGTCGGTCCTGGCCCCGGTGAGAGCAGTTGATGAAGATACTGCAACCGCGTTCATCACTGAGTTCTATCACGCGTTCCTTTCCGGTTACACGCTCGAACAAGCCGTTTTTATTGCACGGAAAATGGTCGCCTCGAGACGCGGCGACTGGACCGCTTTTGCGCTGTTTTCCGATCCGTGGGTGCTGGATGATTTCAGGCTCTTGCTCCCAACAGCGTGAGTCCTCACTCGTTTTTACTTGACAGATTGTCTCGTATGCCGTGAGATAAGTCCCCGAGTAACCGCCTTTTCAACCGACAAAGTAAATAAGGACAAAGATGAGCCTTTCAATATTGGATTGGACGGTAATCGGCGCATATTTCCTTTTCAACCTCGGTATCGGCCTCTACTACGCGCGCAGGGCACGCGGCAGCACCAGTGAATTCTTCCTGTCCGGACGCAACGTGCCATGGTGGCTCGCCGGCACATCGATGGTCGCCACCACTTTCGCGGCCGACACTCCACTTGCCGTCACAGGCTTTGTCGCGA
Organism: Pyrinomonadaceae bacterium; assembly: GCA_035257785.1. GTDB lineage: Bacteria > Acidobacteriota > Blastocatellia > Pyrinomonadales > Pyrinomonadaceae > PSRF01. Next base: position 3,696 of record DATEWS010000765.1, on the reverse strand, counting down.
AGAACGGAATCGCGGGCAACTGGCTCTGGTGGAACTTTGTCATGAGCGGCATGCTCACCGTATTTCTTTACGCTCGGCTCTGGCGACGCGCTGGCGTGATGACTGACATCGAGTTTGCCGAGTTGCGTTACTCCGGCAAACCCGCCGCGTTTCTGCGTGGCTTTCGCGCGCTTTACCTCGGCTTGCCGATCAACTGCATCATCCTGGGCTGGGTCAACCTCGCGATGGTGAAGATCCTCGAGATCACTTTGGGCGTGAACAAGCGTGGCGCAATCATGATCGTGATCGGCATGTTGCTCTTCACTGCTTTCTATACTGCCATCTCCGGTTTGTGGGGCGTGCTCGTCACGGATCTGTTTCAGTTTGCACTCAAGATGGGCATGGTCATCGTGCTCGCGATTCTCGCTGTGAATGCAGTCGGCGGAATCGATGGACTTAAGTCACAGATCGGCGCGATGGATGCAGCCGCCGGCGGCGGTTCGCGACTCGCGTTCTTCCCGGAATACGACTCAGCCTGGATGCCGGCGATCACGTTGTTTGTTTATCTCGGTGTGATTTGGTGGTCCACCTGGTATCCCGGCGCGGAACCGGGCGGCGGTGGCTACGTGGCCCAACGCATCTTCTCCGCGAAGAATGAAAAGCACGGACTACTCGCGACCCTCTGGTTCAACATCGCGCACTACGCGTTACGCCCGTGGCCGTGGATACTGACCGCGCTCGCTTCACTGATTCTTTATCCGACTCTCGTCGACAAAGAATCGGGCTACATCAAGACGTTGCTCGATCCGAACGTCTTTCCGACTTACCTGCGCGGTTTCATGCTCGCCGCATTTGCGGCAGCTTATATGTCCACGATTGGAACGCAACTCAACTGGGGCGCTTCATACGTCATCAACGATTTCTATCGTCGCTTCATTCAGCGAGAATCGAGTGAGAAACATTACGTCATCGCGTCGCAAGTGGTCACAGTGTTACTGATGATCGCATCGCTGATCGTTACTTTTTATATGGAGTCGATCGGAGGCGCGTGGAAGTTGTTGCTCGTTACCGGAGCCGGAACGGGAACAGTGCTCTTGTTGCGTTGGTTCTGGTGGCGCATCAACGCATGGTCTGAAGTGTCGGCGATGATCTGCGCGGCTGTAGTTTCGATTTTCCTGCAAGTGGTTTTGAAGTGGGACAGCGATCGTCCAGTTGACTTTGCTTATCTGATGATCGTGACGGTTGGAATCACGACTGTTGTCTGGATCGCTGTGACGATGTTCACGCAACCTGAGCCAATCGATAAACTCGTCGCCTTCTATCGACGCGTCCGTCCGGAAGGACCAGGTTGGAACGGCATTGCCGCACGTGCGGGACTCTCTGAAGCGCACGCTGAAGGTCGTCTCTCGCTGCAAATCTTTAATTGGATACTCGGCTGCGCGCTGATCTATGGATCTTTATTTGGTATCGGAAAGCTGATCTTCAAGGAATGGGGCACGGGGTTGCTATTCCTGGCTATAGCGATTGTGGCAGGAGTGCTTATCTCAAGAAACCTTTCGCGAGGAGAGATGACCGCCGAAACGCTCCGACTTGAACATGCCGAAGAATCCGTCTAGTGACAGTTTGATCTTTGCCGTAGATCTGGGAGGCACGCACCTACGAGTAGCTCTCGTCGATGAGACCGGAAGAATCCTCGAGCATTTGAAACAGCAGACTCCCAAAGGAGATTCTGCTGGTTGCATCATTAATGCGCTTGCGAACGCGGCGAAGCAGTGGAGCGACGAGAAGCAGCGCATCGTTGCCGCTTCGATAATGGTGCCGGGCACTGTCGATACCGACAAAGCTGTCGTGCTGCAAGCGCCAAACCTTCCTTCCTTAGTTAACTTCAAACTAAAAGCAGCATTGCAAGAGCGACTCGGTTGGCCCGTCTTTCTCGAGAACGACGCGAACGCCGCGGCGGTCGGTGAGATGTGGCTCGGCGTTGCGCGTGGTTGTCGTGATGTGATGAGCGTCACGCTCGGAACTGGCGTTGGGGGCGGTCTGATTCTTGATGGCAAACTCTGGCGCGGTTCGCATGGATCTGGAGGAGAGATTGGGCACACCACCGTCGATCCGTTTAGTGGGTTGAAGTGTAAATGTGGCAACGCCGGATGCCTGGAGTTGTTTGCGTCTGCGACAGCGATTGTGCGCATGACGCGCGAGAATTTGTCGTTGTTTCCGCAAACGAAATTGACGAGTGGTGACTTGACGGCTGAGACCGTCTACAAAGCAGGACTCGACGGTGATGAACTCGCGCTCGCTGTCTTCAAACGTTTCGGAATGTATCTCGGCATTGGCTTGGCGAACATCATCAACCTGATCGATCCGGAGATCATCGTGATCACTGGTGGCGCCGCGAATGGTTGGGACCTGTTTGCGAGTGAGATGTACCGGCAGGTTGAGGAACGCGCCTTTCGCACGACTGCGCAGCAGGTCAGGATTGCGCGCGCGGAATGTGGCGATAACGCAGGCTTGCTTGGTGCTGCTCGGCTAGCGCAGACTGGTTTGACATGACCGCTCTCGTAATTCACGGCCACTTCTATCAACCACCGCGCGAAAACCCCTGGACAGGCGAAGTCGAAACCGAGCCGAACGCTGCGCCTTTTCATGATTGGAACGAGCGCATTCACGCGGAGTGCTACGCTCCAAACGTCGACAACTACCCGCTGATCAGTTTTAACTTTGGTCCAACATTGCTTTCGTGGCTCGCGGAGCATCACGCCGGCACTTATCAAAAGATCTTGAATGCAGACAAAGTGAGCGCCGAGGCGCGTGGTGGTCACGGCAACGCGATCGCGCAGGCGTACGGGCACGCGATTCTGCCGCTCTGCAACGAACGCGATCGATTGACGCAGGTTGTTTGGGGACTTGCAGACTTTCGTTTTCGTTTCGGTCGCGATGCGGAGGCGCTTTGGTTGCCGGAAACTGCTGCTAACGACGCGGTGCTCTCGTTGTTGATCGAGCAGGGGATGCGTTACGTCATTCTTGCTCCGAATCAGGCGAAAGTCTCCGACGTCGACACCTCAAAGCCCTATTTGTTTCGTCACATTGATGGATCGGGACGTTCGCTGGCGGTGTTTTTCTACAATGGACCACTCGCGCGTGCGATTGCGTTTGAAGGTGCGTTGTCGTCGAGTCGAGCGTTGATTGAGCGGTTTGTGGCTGCGGCGAGACTCGGAGATCTCGTAAACGTTGCAACTGATGGTGAGACTTACGGGCATCACTTCAAGTTTGGCGATCTTGGATTGGCCCACGCCTTGCGGGTTGAAGCGAAAGCCGCCGGTTTCTGGATCACAAACTATGCGCAGTATCTCGATCATCATCCACCTGAGTTGACGGTTGAGATTGATGACGGGCCGGATGGTGAAGGCACCTCGTGGAGTTGTGTGCATGGTGTTGCACGCTGGGTGAGAGACTGTGGTTGTCACACAGGTGGTGAGCCGGGCTGGAATCAGAAGTGGCGCCAGCCGTTGCGAGCAGCGCTTGAATTTTTGCGCGATGATGCCGCGGCTAAGTTTGAAGATGCGGCGGAGGGGTTGTTGCGCGATCCGTGGGCAGCGCGTAACGATTACATTTCGGTTATTTTGGATCCATCAGCACGCGAGTCGTTTATGCATCGGCAGTCACTTCCCGCTGCGGAAGAGTCGCGCGTGTTGAAACTGATGGAGATGCAGCGAA
>DATEWS010000764.1:0-2377 GCA_035257785.1 Pyrinomonadaceae bacterium | reverse complement strand
GGTGCCGTTTGCGGAGATTTGAAGTAGAACGAGAGCCACTCCTGCACCCCCTTCATGCCTGCGCGTTGCGCGAGATCAAGGAACAATGCGAGATCGAGCACGATCGGCGCCGCGAGAATTGAATCGCGGCAAAGGAAGTTGATCTTGATCTGCATCGGGTAGCCGAGCCAGCCGAAGATATCGATGTTGTCCCAACCTTCCTTGTTGTCGCCCCGCGGCGGGTAGTAGTTGATGCGCACGACGTGTGAGAAGTCTTTGTACAAGTTTGGGTAGACTTCGGGCTGGAGAATGTACTCGAGCACTGACAGCTTCGACTCTTCTTTAGTCTTGAACGAGTCGGGATCGTCGAGCACTTCGCCGTCGCGGTTGCCGAGAATGTTGGTGGAGTACCAACCGTGCAAGCCGAGCATGCGCGACTTGAGTCCGGGCGCGATGATCGTCTTCATCAGCGTTTGTCCGGTCTTGAAGTCCTTGCCGCAGATCGCGAGCTTGTTCTTGTCAGCGAGCGTCATGAGCGCCGGAATATCCACTGTCAGGTTCGGCGCGCCGTTCGCGAAGGGAATTCCCGACTTGAGTGCGGCGTACGCATAGATCATCGAAGGCGCGATCGCTTTGTGGTTATCGCGCATTGCCTGTTCGAAGGAACCGATGGTCTTGTGTACCGCGTGTTGTTTCAAGAAGACTTCGGTCGAGGCTGCCCAGATCATCACGACGCGCGAGCACTTGTTCTTTCGTTTCCACTCGGCAATCTCGTCAATGAGTTGTTGGGCCAGTTCAAACTTGTTCTTGCCGGTTTTGACGTTCGTGCCACTGAGTCGCTTCACGTAATTTTGATCGAAGACGGCTTTCATCGGCCGAACCTTGCGTAGCGGTTCTTTGAGTTGGGCCAGCAGTTCCTTTTCGAGTACTCCGGCATTCAGTGCGGCGTCGTAAGCTGAATCGGGGAAGATGTCCCACGCGCCGAAAACGAGATCTTTGAGTTGGGCCAACGGCACGAAGTCTTTGATCAGCGGCACACGATTCTCAGTTCGCTTACCGAGACGGATTGTTCCCATCTGCGTGAGACTGCCGATAGGTTGTGCGAAACCCTTCTTGATGGCTTCAACACCGGCGATGAACGTGGTGGTCACGGCGCCCAGACCAACGAGTAAAACTCCGAGCCTTCCTTCGGCGGGACTGATCTCGGCTTGCTTTGCAACTGGCATTTGCGGTTCTCCTGAAAATTTTTAACGATGATACTGGCCGGGAGCAGCTGTGAACCGACAAATCTTGCGCATTATTGGCGACGGCTTGCGCCGTCCTTGCTCTGCGAGACGAGTGCTTTGCGAAACTCGCGCGGCGTCGCGCCGGTTGCCATGCGAAATGCTTTGGTGAAGTGACTGCCGCTTAGGTAGCCAACGCGCGCGCCGATTTCTGTGACCGAGAGATCTGTGTCGGCGAGTAACAACTGTGCTCTCGTGGCGCGAATGCCGGCGAGATAGTTGTGCGGCGATGTACCGGTGAGTTTCTTGAAGAGACGTGCGAAGTGGAATGGTGAGAGATACGACGCGGCGGCGAGCGCCTTGAGCGTCAGATCCTGATCCAGTTGAGTGTGCATCAGTTCGATCGAACGTCGAATGCGTCTGTCGATCAGACCTACGCGAGAGAGTTCGAGATCTTCTGAGAGACGTGGCGTGGAGTAGTTTCTCAAAATGTGGACCAGCGTTTGTTCCACTAACGCACGCATGACGATCTCTTTGCCGGGTTTTTCGGCGGCGAGCTCTGAGACAAATTCACTCAAAAGGGTGTCGAGTCGTTGATCGCCGTGGACGTGTTCGCGAGTGAAAGTAACGATGGATTTTGGCGGGATCAATCGCATCGACGTCGCGTGCTGAATGACGAGCGATGCGGAGACGGTGAGGAAGAGTAGTTCGACCTTGCGACCCTTCGCTGTCACGCTCGTGTTGGGTTCGAACACGACAAGCTCAGCTTCTTTAAGTGTGCGCTGTTCATCATGAATCGTGTAATCGATTTGCCCGCTCAGCGTCGCCAGCAGCGAATAGCCTGAGGTCGCCTGGTTCTGCCATGTGAGTTGTTTGGTGCGGCGATAGTAGACTGAAAACTCTGGCGAGACGAAGAAACGATTCAGCGGAGGCATCAATTAACTGTACGCGAATACAGGGACACAGATCTACACGGAAAAGATGGATCATCCGTCTACATTCGTGAGATCCGTGGCTAAACTTGTCGAAGCATTCTGGCGGGATCGTTAGTGATTAATGCGTCAATCCCAATCTCTCTTGCGTGTTGCACCCAGGCGGGATCATCTACTGTCCAAACAGCAACATGAAATCCCGCGTGCTTTGACTTCTCTACTAATGCTTTGCGCGCCAGTCGG
>DATEWS010000763.1:0-5805 GCA_035257785.1 Pyrinomonadaceae bacterium | reverse complement strand
ATGACCTCGCTGTTGCTCGGCTGGGCGTTGTGGCGCGCAAACGGCATTGGTTACCTGCTCAATCAACAAGGAAAATTTCATACGCTCGGTGAGTTCTGGCCCGTGTTTATTCCGTCGCTCACCGGCATGATCGGTTTTTGGGCGACGCTCTCACTGAACATGCCCGACTTCACGCGCTTCGGTAAAAGCCAGCGCGACCAGGTCGTGGGCCAGGTGGTTGCGCTACCAAGCACGATGACGGTCTTCGCAGCGATGGGTGTGATGATCACGTCGGCCGCGGTCGTTATCTACCCGCACATGAAACCCGAAGAGCTGTGGGATCCGATGAAACTTGTCGGACAGTTTCAGAGTGTAGTGGTGATCGCGATCTCGATGTTCACAGTCGTGGTGGCAACACTTGCAGTCAACATCGCCGCCAACGTTGTTTCACCTGCAAACGATTTCGCGAATGCGTTTCCGAAGTGGATCTCGTTTCGCACCGGCGGACTCATCACCGGCATCATCGGCATCCTCATGCAACCGTGGCGACTGCTAGCCGATCCTTCCGGTTACATTTTCGCGTGGCTGGTTGGTTACTCGGGCGGCCTCGGCTCAATCGCCGGCGTTTTGATTGCCGACTACTGGTTCGTCCGCAAGAAGCGACTCGAGCTTGGCGATCTGTACCGTCGCGAAGGCGCTTACACCTACAGCGGCGGCTGGAACTGGCGTGCTGTCATCGCCACTCTGATCGGCTGTGGACTCGCGTGGATCGGATTGGTCGTACCCAGTTTACGACCGTTGTACGACTACGCCTGGTTTGTCGGCTTCGGCGCGGCCGCACTCACGCACCTGCTGCTAATGAGAAGGTAACTGCGGCTGACACACAAAGAAATCCGATTTCATGTTATAAAGTTTACATCTTGAAGTGACGAGGATTAGCTCATGCCACGCACAGTTAAATGCGCTCTAATTCAATGTTCCAACGCCGCTGCGACCGATCTGCCGATCGAGGAGATCAAGCGGCTCAATATCGAGAAGCACCTGAAGTTTATCGAACAGGCCGCACAGCAGGGCGTGCAGATTCTCTGCATGCAGGAAATCTTCACGACGCCTTACTTCTGCGCCGAACAACAGACGCGCTGGTATGAAGCGGTCGAGCGTATTCCTGATGGTCCAACCGTGAGATTGATGCAGGAAGTCGCGAAAGCACACGGCATGGTCATCATCGTGCCGATCTATGAAGAAGAACTCACCGGTATTTACTACAACACGGCTGCGGTCATCGATGCCGATGGCAAGTACCTCGGCAAGTATCGAAAGAACCACATACCGCACGTGAACCCCGGTTTCTGGGAGAAGTTTTACTTCCGTCCTGGCAATCTCGGTTATCCGTGTTTCGATACCGCGTTTGCGCGCATCGGCGTTTACATCTGTTACGACCGTCACTTTCCTGAAGGCGCGCGCGCACTCGGTTTGAACGGTGCGGAGATCGTCTTCAACCCGTCCGCGACTGTCGCGGGCTTGTCCGAATATTTGTGGCGACTCGAACAACCGGCACATGCAGTTGCGAATGGCTACTTCATTGGCGCCATCAATCGCATCGGTCACGAACAGCCCTGGGACATCGGCGAGTTTTACGGACAGAGTTACTTCTGTGATCCGCGTGGGCAGTTTGTCGCGGAAGCGCCGCGAGATAAAGACGCGCTTATCGTGGCCGATCTCGATTTGGACAAGATTCGCGAAGTACGAAACACGTGGCAGTTCTTCCGCGACCGCCGTCCGGACACCTATGGCTCGCTAGTCGCTGACTGAGTTCATCCACAGATTACATAGATTGAATAAAAAATCGGTGTAATCTGTGGATAAGGAGTTAAATATGGATTTATCAATCACCGTCAACGGCATGAAGTTCCCCAACCCGTTCGTCCTCGGCTCTGGGCCGCCGGGAACCAACGCTCGCGTGCTTGCGAAGTCGTTTGACGCGGGCTGGGGTGGCGCTGTTGCAAAGACGGTCAGCCTCGAATCTGCGAAGGTCGTGAACGTTGTGCCGCGTTACGGAAAACTGCGTTCGCGATCCACCGGTGAAGTGATCGGGTTTGAGAATATCGAGTTGATCTCCGATCGACCGATCGACGTCTGGCTCGACGAGTTTCGCCAGGTCAAAAAAGAGTATCCGAACAACATCCTCATCGCGTCGATTATGGAGGAGTACGAGAAGAGTCGCTGGCAGGAGTTGACGCGCATGGTCCAGGACACAGGCGTCGACGGTTTTGAGCTCAACTTCTCGTGCCCGCACGGCATGACCGAACGCAAGATGGGATCGGAGATGGGCGAGCATCCGGACCTCACGGAGGAAGTGACGAGCTGGGTTAAGGAAGTCGCGACGATTCCCGTGTGGGCCAAGATGACTCCGAACATCACCAATATTCGCGAGCCTGCTCACGCTGCGATACGTGGCGGCGCAAACGGTATCTCGGCCATCAACACGATCCTGTCGGTGATCGGTGTCGATCTCGACACGTTGCGTCCGATGCCGACAGTTGAAGGTTACTGTGTTCCGGGTGGTTATTCGGCGCAGGCTGTCCGGCCGATCGCATTACGAATGGTCAGTCAACTCGCGCTCGCTATTCCGGAAGATGTTTCGATCAGCGGCATCGGCGGTATCGAGAACTCTCACGACGCACTCGAATTCATGTTGCTCGGCGCATCGACCGTCCAGATCTGCACCGGCGTGATGTTGCAGGGCGTGAAGATGGTTGACGAGTTGAAGGCAGGCGTCGAGAAATTCATGGTCGACAAAGGATTCGACTCACTTCAGGAGATCGTCGGCAAGAGTCTTCCGTACTTCTCAACGCACATGGATCTGGTTCAGAAGATGAAAGCCGCGAAGCGCTCGAAAGCGGGCGAAGCGAGCCGCGATAACGAGTGGGCACAGAAAGACATCACCGAGAAAACCGCGGAACTCACTTCGAATTAAGCCACGGATTACACGGATTTAAAATCCGATTTTTAAAATCCGTGTAATCTGTGGTTAAGAGATCTCTGCAATCACGGGCGCGTGGTCAGACGGTTTTTCCCAGGTGCGTGGGTCCATGTCGATCCAGGTGCGGACGCTGCGCGACACGAGTGACTCACTGATCCAAACGTGATCGATCCGCAATCCGAGATTGCGACGAAACGCGCCCGCGCGATAATCCCACCAGGTGAAATGCCCGCCCGCTTCTTCGTGCAAACGATACGCGTCCGTGAATCCCCAATCCTTTATATGCTGTAACGCAGCATGCTCCTGATCGCTGAACATGATGCGCCCTTGCCACAAGCGCACGTCGTGTACATCACGATCTTCGGGGGCAACGTTGAAGTCTCCGCAGAGCAACACCGGCGTTTTCGGATCGTAGTTCGCATCGAAAAAGTCCCGCAGCCGCTGCATCCACGCGAGCTTAAACGCAAACTTCTCTGAACCAACCGATTGTCCGTTCGGTATGTAGACGTTGACGAGGTTTATTCCATTGACGCAGGAAGTGATCAAACGCGACTGCGCGGTTTCGTCGTCGCCCGGGTAACCGCGATGCTTCGTATCGCACGCCTCGCGCGTGAGAATCGCGACGCCGTTGTACGTAGCCTGTCCGAAGAGTTGGCACTGGTAACCGCGTTCCTGAAAAAGCAGCGTGGGAAACTTGTCGTCAGTACACTTTGTTTCCTGCATGCAGAGAACGTCGGGCTTCACTGAGTCGAGCCAGCGGATGACGTGCGGCATGCGTACGAGGATTGAGTTTACGTTCCAGGTTGCGATTAGCATCCGCGTTTATCCGTTAAAATCCGCGGCTCCCATTAATAACCCGCCGATGAGCGCGCCGCGTCGTGCGATGTCGCCGGCCTCGATGTGTTCGTGAACGGCGTGCGCGCCGTCGCCGCTGATGCCGAGTCCATCGAGCACCGGAATTCCCATCGCCGCGAGAAAATTTCCATCAGACGCGCCACCGACTTGCGCTTCACCGAGTCGGAAATCGACCTCAGCCGCAATCGCGCGTGCCTTTTCGTAAAGCTCAATAACTGCCGCAGTACGTTCCATCGGCGGACGATTGATACCGCCGGACACGAAGACTTTCGTGCGCTCGTCAATGGGTTTTAGATTCGAAAGTATGCGCTCGATCTCCTGCGACTCAGCAGCAGTTGAAAAGCGAACATCGATCTCGCCCTGCGCCTCAGCCGCGACGACATTCGATCTCGTTCCACCATGGACCACACCCACGTTCAGCGTGATTCCTGAACCGGAGAGATTGAGCGCGTGAAGTTGTTCTGTCTGTCGCGCCAATTCGAGAATCGCACTCGCGCCTTTTTCGGGTTCGAGACCGGCGTGCGCCGCTTTACCCTCAACCTTGATCGCGAAGATTCCGGTTCCCTTGCGACCTGTTTTAACTCGTCCGCCCGATGCAGGCGGCTCCATCACCAACGCGCAACGTGTTTGTCTCGAGCGCGATACACGTTCGAGCAACGGCCAGCCACTCAAGCTCCCGACTTCTTCGTCACAGGTCAACGCCAACGCCACGCTAAATGACGGCGCCATGTTCAACTCCGACAGCGCGCGCAACACTTCAATCGCGAGCGCGCAGTTTGCCTTCATGTCGAAGATGCCCGGTCCATAAATCCTACCCGCTTCGCGTCGCCACGGACGTTCGTCAATCGAACCGCGCGCGTGAACGGTGTCCGTATGGCCCACCAGCAGGATCTGTTCCGCGTTGCCCTGTTTCTGAAATGCTTTGATTAAGAGATGCTGACCGAAGTCAGGCACGTCCACACGTTCAATCTCATCGACGCAGTCGAGCCGGCTCGCATTCTGGACCAGGAGATCGACTACAGCGCGGCTTCCCTGCGCGTCGCCTGACGGCGACTCAGTTTCGACCAGCGACTGCATGAATGCCTCGATCTCAGACTGCCTCGCTTGCAGTGCACTGAAGATCTGACGTGCGACTGAACTCATTTGATGATCTCTTTGCGTACTGTCAACGCCTCGATGCGTCGCAAGTTAACCGCGAATCCAATACCCGGCGAATCAGGTGGCGTGATCGTGCCGCGCGGACTAACCGTAACCGGCGGGTCGATGATGTCTTCCTCCCAGTAACGAGAGCTCGCTGAAACGTCGCCAGGCAAAGTGAAGTTTGCGAGTGTCGACATCGCGATATTGTGGGCACGTCCGATTCCCGACTCAAGCATGCCGCCGCACCAGACCGGAATTTCATTGTCACACGTGACACGCTCAACTCGCTTCGCCTCTGCATGACCGCCGACGCGCCCCAGTTTGACGTTTATGATCTTGCACGAACCAAGCGATATCGCGTGCACAGCGTCTTCGGCCGACTGGATCGACTCGTCCAAACAAACCGGAGTGTGAATCTGTCTTTGCAGTGTCGCGTGATCGAAGATGTCGTCGTGGGCCAACGGCTGCTCCAGCATCATGAGATTGAAGTGGTCCAACTGCTGAAACAGCGGAACGTCCGCAAGTTTGTAAGCTGAATTCGCGTCGCCCATCAAACGAATGTCGGGAAACTCTTTGCGAACTCGTTCGATGATCTTCAAATCCCAACCGGGTTTGATTTTGATCTTGATACGCTGATAACCCGCGTCCACCTCTTTGCGAATCTTCTCGAGCAGAATCTCGGGCGTATCCTGTATGCCGATGGAAACGCCGCAACAGATCTCACTACGCACGCCGCCGAGATGTTTCCACAACGGCTCGCCCAAACGTTTCGCTTCGAGGTCCCAGCACGCTGTCTCGATCGTTGCTTTGGCCATGCGATGACCGCGCACGAGTTTCATCAAACCGAA
>DATEWS010000762.1:0-4267 GCA_035257785.1 Pyrinomonadaceae bacterium | reverse complement strand
TTGGACAAAGACTTCTTCGAAGCCTACAGCAACCGGGGCAGTCTAAGGCTCGATCTCGGCGACGTTAACGGCGCGCTTGCAGATCTAAATCGATCCATTGAACTTAACGATCGCGTTCCGGTGTCATTTTACCAACGCGGTTACACATACATTGCGTTGAAGAAGTACGACCTCGCCCTTGCCGATTTCAACCGCGCTGTCCGCTTAGACCCCAAGATGGCGTGGGCCTATGCGGGGCGTGGCACCGCGCTAATGATGACGGCCAAGATGGACCAGGCAATCGCTGACTTCTCGCGCGCGATCGAACTCGATCCACAGCTCGCCTGGGCATACTACAATCGCGGTCTTGCGTTCGTGTATACCGACAACGAGACAGAGGCGCAAAAAGATTTCAATCAGTGTCTGAAATTGCGGCCGGAGCTGAAAGCTCAACTCGAAGCAAAGATCGAACTCGCGAGAGAGTTGCGACAGCAGCACAAACCGCTGCAATAGATAGGAGCAGGAGCAGATTCCTAGATAGGAGCAGGAGCAGATTCCAGGAGCAGGCTGCTCCTGCTGCCGGCTCCTGCTCCTGCTGACTGCTCCTGCTGCCTGCTCCTGCTCCTGATTATTGCGCGTGGCTGAGGTTTAGGCGCTCGATGTTTCGAGCCCGGCCTGTGGATTCATCGATATCGAGTACAACAGCACAGATTCGTACGTCACCGCTCGAATGCTCGGCCCGTCGCGCTGTGACGGAAGTAAACCGCGCGATCACGTCGGTCTTATTCATACCGATTACGCCCGCGTAACTTCCGGTCATGCCGAGATCTGTTAAGTAAGCAGTGCCGCCCGGCAGGATTCTCTCGTCCGCGGTTTGCACATGAGTGTGTGTTCCGCAAACTGCCGACACACGACCATCAAGATGCCAACCCATCGCGACCTTTTCCGACGTAGCTTCCGCATGCACGTCGACGATGCGCACCGTCGTTTCTGCTGGTAACGACTCAAGCACCGTATCGACGATTCGAAACGGATCGTCAGATGGTGGCATGAAAACACGGCCCATCACGTTCATCACCGCAACGTTTGCACCATTAACTTCGCCCACCCAGTAGCCGTTGCCGGGAGTGTTCGGCGGATAGTTTGCCGGACGAATGAGACGCGGTTGTTTCCGGATGTATTCGATTGCTTCCTTCTTATCGAAGATGTGATTGCCCGACGTCATCACGTCGATGCCGGAGGTAAACAGTTGTTCGCAAAGCGAAGGCGTGACGGAAAACCCGCCGGCAAGATTCTCGGCGTTCATGATCGCGAGATCGATGTGGTGCTGTTCGCGGAGATCCTGAATACGTTCGAGCACAGCCATACGGCCGGGCTTGGCGACGACATCTCCAATCATGAGGACTTTCATAACTTTGGGGAAGGTTTACATGAAAAAACCGCGAACCCTGGATCGTCAATCGTGTCGATCAAGCCAACACGGTTTGCGATTCACGACTCGCGGTCTGGCAGGAGGGAGATCCGCGTTTGCCGTTCCGAAGCCGTAATTGAACCTGCATAGACAGGTGGGTGACCTCTTAATGCCGCAGCCTCTGGCAGTTCTTAACGATGAAGAAATGCACTGGCTAAACGACCTCGGTCTCCCGAATCAACGGCGTTGGCTCAATCATCGTAACTCGGTGACGAACACCGCAGAACGTTTCCCTCCGCCGCCACGGATATTAACAGATCCAGCCACAAAAAGGGACATAAGACACAAAAAAGATTTTCATCTCAACTGCATTTTCTTTTGCGATTTTTGTGCCTTTTTGTGGCTGGATTTTTGTCTCTAACCGAGGGTGAGTTTGCCGGCGCCGCCCTGCTCGTGTTCGAGGCTGCTGCGAACCTTCAACAGGCGATCGAGCATCTCCGCACACTCAGCACTGCGCGCAGCGAGTTGCGAGTCTGCTTGTTCGTGCATGTTCTTGAGCCGGTGTAGTTCGTCGGCGATGTGCAGCGCGGCCAGGATCGCTACTTTCAAAGAGTCGACAGTGAGTGTGCCCGAAGAGATCTCTCTCATTCGGCTGTCGACAAACTCTGCCAGTTGAATGATGTACTCCGTATCACCATCAGACCTGATGTTATAGGTCTGGTTGTAGATTTCAACCCGAATGGTGGGACTACCGCTACTTCCTTCCATAGTGCCTTTATTTATCATGCGACCGATGCCGGAACTCATCTGAGCTCCTCGGCCATTTCCGGATCGAGAGCGGCAACTGCATCAAGCATGGCTTCCACTTTCATGCGGATGGTTTCACGTTCGGCAAGCAGCTTCTCCACCTGATTTTCGAGTCGCTCTTTTTCATTGAGCACGTTGCCCATGTCGCGGTGAATGAGGGCAAGTTCTTTTTCGAGATTCTCTTTTTCCTGGCGCAGCGTTTTCGTGAGTTCGATGGTGCGATAGATCTTGTCTTCCAAGTGAGAAAACTTTTCCAAGCCTGACAAACCGACCATCTTTTGTCTCCCGAAGTTTGAACTGGAATCGCGAAGGGATTATCCGTCGTAACGCCTGTGAGCGCAAGACTCATTTTGCAATCACGACAGATTTATTTTTATCGCTGCTCTGCGGCAAAGGTGTCGAGCAGCCGCGCAGTCAAACGCGAGTGATACTCTTCCACATCTTCATCGCGCAACGTGCGTTCGTCGGAGCGATACTCGAGCCTGAGAGTCACCGAACGTTTTGATGGAGGAATGTTGCCACCTTCAAAAGTGCCGACGAGCTTCACGCTGCGACAATCGCCCACCTGTTCCTTGTTTACTGCAGCAAAGATTTCATCGAGAGCAACGTTGCGATTAACGAGCAACGAGATGTCGCGCGTGACGGATGGATAGCGAGGCAGCGGCGAATACTGGATCAGCTTCTCCGGACCACGCAACAACGCGCTGAGGTCCAACTCGAGAACATAGACCGGTTGCCGAAACTTGTAAGACGTGGCGACGCTCTCGGCCAAACGTCCGATCGTGCCGACTGCTGTTCCATCACTTAAGTTGATTTGGGCAGATTGCCCGGCTCGTAGATGGCGTGCTGAAGTTTGTGAGAAAGTCAAAGGACTCAGATTCATCCAATCGACAGCGGCTTCGAGCGCACCTTTCAGGTCGAAGAAATCGAGTTCGCGTTCAGCCTGGGCGCGATCCTCTTCGACTGCGCCACCCATGCCGACGAGCCCGAGTGCGAGAGTTTCGTGCGGTAACTCTCCGGTGTTTAAAATCGAGAAAATACGGCCAATTTCGAACAATCTGACGTCACGAATACCGTGATTGAGGTTATGACGCACTGAGCTCAAGAGACCCGGCAGCAGCGTCGAACGCATCCACGCTGCGTCTTCAATGATCGGGTTCGCGAGTTGCGGCTGATCGTTTTCATGACCAGCTAACGAAGGGATCAACTCGAAGCGCGCGTCTTGTTGAATGAAGCTGAAGTTGATTGCTTCGTCGAAGCCGAAGGCGTTCAGCGCACGTCGCAAGGAACGTTGCTTCATCTCGCTCGGCTGGTACTCGCCGGACGAGCTCGACGGCGGCAGTTCCTCTCCGATCTTTTCGAAACCTGTGTGGCGCGCGACTTCTTCGACGAGATCTTCTTCCTGTTCGACGTCGATGCGCCACGAAGGAACTTTGAAACTCATACGACCACCGGTTTGTTCCCTCTGTTCGAAACCGAGTCCAGTCAGGATGCGCACCATCTCTTTTGGTTCGACTGCCAGCGAAGTTAACTCCGTCACACGCTCGGGACGAAGATCGACTACCCGTTCGCTCAGCGGCTGCGGGTACACATCGATCGCGTCTTCAGTTGCAACGCCTCCGGCAAACCCGCAGATCAGTTCGACACAGCGCTGCTGAGCACGCAGCACGCCTTCGCAGTCAGCACCACGCTCGAACCTGCGCGATGCTTCGGTGTCCATGCCGAGTTGACGTGCGGTTTGTCTGACTGAATGCGGATCGAAGTATGCACTCTCAATTAAAACGTCCGTCGTCTCGGTGGAGATCTCCGACTCCTCGCCACCCATGACGCCGGCCAGGGCGACAGGCTTCTCTGCGTCGGCGATGACGAGCATCTCGTTCGTTAGTGTTCGCTCGACACCATCGAGTGTCTTAAGCTTCTCGCCGCGAGCAGCACGACGGACCACGATCCGATGTCCGCCGAGTTTTGCAAAGTCGAATGCGTGCAGAGGCTGGCCCAATTCGTGGAGGACGTAGTTAGTGATATCGGCGACGTTGTTGATCGGACGCTGGCCTATCGTCTCGAGACGTT
>DATEWS010000761.1:0-4191 GCA_035257785.1 Pyrinomonadaceae bacterium | reverse complement strand
CGAGCTCGTTTTGCGTAACACCGCCACCGGCAACGAGCGAAAGTTTAGCGACGTGCTCGACTACACGATCAGCAAAGATGCCAGGACACTCGTGTTCACAACTTCATTGCGTAAAGAAGAGAACAACGGCGTCTACGCTGTAAGCACGGGCAGTGATGGCGAACCGTCTACTTTATTGAGCGGCAAAGGAAAATATCAAAAACTCACGTGGGACGAAGAGAACACTGAGCTTGCTTTCATCAGCGACAAGGAAGACGCCGAAGCGAAACAGCCGAAGTTTCGCGTCTATTACTGGAACCTCAAAGATCCGCAGGCGACCGAGATCGTCTCAATCAGTTCACCCGGCTTTCGCAAAGAGTTCGTCGTCAGCGAGCGCGCGAACCTGAACTTCTCGCTCGACGGTAGTCATCTCTTCCTCGGCACAGCGCCGCCGCCTGAACCGGAAAAGAATCCCGACGAAGAGATTTCCGCGGACGAGAAGGTGCTCGTAGATCTATGGACCTGGAAAGACGATTACGTTCAACCCATTCAGAAGGTGCGCGCCGAACAGGATCGCAATCGCTCGTATCGCGCCGTTTACGATCTACAGGCGAAGAAGTTTGTGCAGCTCGCCGATGACACGATGGAAACTCTCACTCCGTCAAACGATGGTACTTACGCGATCGGTTCCGACAATCGCAAATACCGGGTGATGAGTGACTACGATCCGGGCTTCACCGATTACTATCTTGTCAACACTTCAGATGGTTCGCGCAAGCCTTTGTTGACCAAACAACGTGGCGGTGTCTCGCTCTCGCCCGGCGCGAAATACGCAGTCTACTTCGATGGTAAAGACTGGTATTCGTATTCGATCGCAAACGGATCGACGGTCAACCTCACCAAAGACATCGCGGTCCATTTCTACAACGAAGACAATGACGTGCCTTCGACGCCTGGTCCATACGGCGTCGCCGGTTGGACCAAAGACGACGCGAACGTCCTGATCTACGACCGTTACGACATCTGGCAGATGGCGCCGGACGGCAGTCGGGCTCGTAACCTGACTGACGGTGTCGGTAGAAAGGAAAAAACAACGCTGCATTACGTTCGTCTCGATCCGAAGGAGCGCTCGATCGATCCTGACAAGCCGATGCTGCTAAGCGCGGACAATGAAGCCACCCACGATGCCGGTTTCTATCGCGACAAAGTCAACAGCGACGCGCCACCGCAAAAACTCCTCATGGCCGCAAAGGATTTCGGCAACCCGACGAAAGCGAAAGACGCTGATGTTCTCATCATGACCGCGTCGCGGTTCGATCAGTTCCCGGATATCTGGGTCACAAACAATACTTTCCGTGAGTTGAAACGCGTCAGCAACGGCGACGCACAACGCGCAGCGTTCAACTGGGGCACTGCGGAGTTAGTGAGTTTCAAGAACGCCGACGGCGTGCCGTTGAAAGGTCTGCTGCTCAAGCCGGACAACTTCGATCCGCGGAAGAAGTACCCGATGATCGTTTACATTTACGAACGCCTTTCGCAGGGCTTGCATCAATTCCGCAGCCCTGGACCAGGCACGTCGATCAATCCGACGTACTACGTCAGCAACGGCTATCTCATTTTCATGCCCGACATCGTTTACACGATCGGTTATCCGGGCCAGAGCGCGATGAAGTGCGTGTTGCCGGGTGTGCAGGCGGTGGTTGATAAAGGTTATGTCAACGAGAACGCGATCGGGATTCAGGGACACAGTTGGGGCGGTTACCAAATCGCTTACATGGTGACGCAAACCAATCGCTTCAAAGCGGCCGCGCCGGGCGCGGTCGTCGCGAACATGACGAGCGCTTACAGCGGTATTCGCTGGGGCACGGGATTGCCGCGACAGTTTCAGTATGAACGTTCGCAGTCGCGCATCGGCGGAAGTTTGTGGGAATACCCGTTGCGCTTTCTCGACAACTCACCGATCTTTCGCGCAGATCGAGTCGAGACGCCGCTGTTGATGATTCACAACGACGAAGACGATGCGGTGCCGTGGTACCAGGGCATCGAATACTTCCTCGCCCTGCGACGTTTAGGCAAAGAGGCTTACCTGTTTAGTTACAACGGCGAGAAGCATGGCTTGCGCAAGCGCATCAATCAGAAAGACTACACGCGACGCTTGCAGGAGTTTTTCGATCACTTCCTGAAAGGCGCGCCGGCTCCGGAGTGGATGGAGAAAGGCATTCCCTATCTCCAGCGCGAAAAAGAGAAAGAGAAGTATCGAACGTCTGAAGAAGATGTACATCCTTAGTATCCACCGATTACACAGATGGATTTAATCTGTGTAATCTGTGGATTAATGCTTCGCGACGGGTGCGACTCATACGCAGTTGTCGCCCGTCTTCGAGCACCACGATGTAGTCGCCGTTGAAGTGCGGATGCATCTCCTTGATGCGATCGAGATTCACGATGATCGAGCGGTGAATGCGTACGAACTTCGCCGGATCGAGTTGACCTTCGAGATCGTTCATCTTCTCGCGCAGCAAGTGCGCCTTGCGACCGACGTTCAGCTTCGCGTAGTTTCCGTCGGCCTCGATAAAGTCGATCTCCTCAACTTTCAATAACACCACACGACCCGAGGCTTTGATCATCACTCTCGTCAGGTAACGACTCTGTTCTGACGGAGCCTTGCGCTCGCTCTCACGTTCTTCGAGCAACGCCAGCAATCTTTTACTCAGTCGATTGATCTCGCGCGCTTCGATCTGCGCCTTCGCGCGTTGGAGGGCGTGCGAAAAGCGTTCGTCGTCGAAAGGCTTCAACAGGTAGTCGAGTGCGTGCACATCGAACGCCTTCAAAGCATATTGATCGAAGGCGGTAACGAAGATGATTGCCTGAATATTCTCCGGTCCAACATGCGCCAGCACGTCGAAGCCATCCATCTCGGGCATTTGTATGTCGAGAAAGATCAGATCGGGCGACAGGTCGTTGATGGCCTTAACCGCTTCACGTCCATTGCGACACTCATCAAGAATCTCGATCTGCGGATCTTTCGACAGCAGCAGGCGGAGATTGCGCCGCGCAAGCGGCTCGTCGTCGACAATCAATGTCTTGATCTTTGTCGACATTTACGCCGTCCTCATAGGCATCAGGATCACGACTTCAACACCACCGCCCTCGCGATTGCGAATATCAAACTGGTGATCGTCGTCGTAAAGTTGTTGCAGACGCGCTGCGGTATTCGCGAGCCCGATGCCGGTGCTGCCTTTCATTTGCCAGTCGTCCGGCAAACCGGCGCCGTTGTCGTACACGGTCAATCGCAAATGACCGTCTGTCACCGTCGAGCTGATCCCGACCAGACCGGAATTAGCACTGCGACCAATGCCATGTCGCAGTGCGTTCTCGGTGAGTGGTTGCAAGATCAGGTTTGGCACAAGGGCTTTGGTCGTCGCCGGATCGATGTCGAATTCAATCTGAAGCCGATCCGAAAATCGCGTTTCCTGGATCTTCAAATAGAGTTTGATGAAGTTGAGTTCCTCTCTCAATTCGACTTCGTGACGCGAGGAATGCTCGAGCGTGTGACGCAGAAGGTCGCTCAGTCCGACGAGCATGTTGACTGCGGCGCTGTTCTTGTTGTCACGCACCAGGCCGACGATGCTGTTGAGCGTGTTGAATAGAAAGTGTGGATGCAACTGCATGCGCAACGAATCGAGTTGCGCTTGTGCGAGTTGGGCTTCGAGACGTGACGCCAGAAACTCACGCTCGCGATACTTGTGATAGTAGTCAACCGCGTAACTAATTCCGACCACCGCGCCATAGATCAGCAAGTCAGGAACGAGGGAGCCTTTCAGACGTGACAGAAGGCGGGGCCAGAACGAAAGCGGGCTGTCACCCATGTTATCGAAAGGCTTGATGCTTAATATGATCGCAGTCGCCGCGGCGCTATGAAGCGCCGACACAAACAAAAATCCTGGCAGGTGGACCAGCAGATTTCGTTTCCATGTTTCTTCGACGAGCGAGAATTTGCGCGCGAGCCAGACAATCGCGGGCGTGAGCGGCGCCCACGCCAGCCACGTCAGGATGCCCCACGAGAAGATGCGCCATGCCGCATGGCCCATCCCTGCGGCGCGCGTCTCAAAATAAGCTGGGCCAGCGTAGATCACGCCGAGCATCGCCCAGACAGCAGCGATTGCGGCCCACTTTTTAGTCGAGGTCATTTCCGTCATTGGTTTTCTCTGC
>DATEWS010000760.1:0-2990 GCA_035257785.1 Pyrinomonadaceae bacterium | reverse complement strand
GTGGCAACCAGTCGAAGACGAGCCGGTGCTGGTTGATCAAGGGTTCAGGTTGGCATATCCGCTCCGTCGCGAAGACAAGGTCGAAGGGCTGTTGGCAGTTGATGCAGCGTCGGCGAGCTTAACGCCCGATGCTCGTTCGATAATTGGATTGCTCGCGGATCAAGTGGCGATCGCGATCGATGATTCGCGACTGTTTGAAGAGAACCTCCGGCTCGAACGTGAACTGGCGGAACGCGAACGTCTCGCTTCACTCGGACGCATGGCCGCGACTGTCGCACACGAAATCAAAAATCCACTGTCTGCCATCAAGTCGATTGCGCAGGTGATGCGTGAGGATGAAAGTCTGCGCAACGAGTACGAACGAGATCTTGGTCTGATCGTCGGTGAGACTGATCGGCTGAGCCAAAGCGTGACGCAACTGCTGAGTTTTGCGAGAAAGGAAAGTCCTGCCGGGCAAGCGCTGAGTGTCGACGAGTTGCTGCGATCAGTGGCAGACCTGTTTCGTGCGAATGCGAGAGAGCAGGGGATTGCGCTCGATTGTGAAGTCAACGTTCAGGCAGAACTGGCGGGACGATCTGCTGCTGCGCTGCGAGATGCATTGTCGAACTTAGTGCTAAACGCATTGCAGGCGACGCCACAGGGCGGAAGAGTTGCGATGAGTGCCGTGACGACGAACGGCGATCTCGTGATCAGCGTGCAGGACAGTGGGTCGGGTGTGCCTGCCGATCTGCGTGAACGCATCTGGGAACCATTCTTCACCACGAGACAACGCGGCACGGGATTAGGATTGGCCATCGTTCGCAAACGCGTGCAGGAGATAGGTGGATCAGCGTCGCTCGACGTGGCTCACAACGGGCATGGGGCTTTATTCCAACTACGGATCCCACTCTAAACAGTTATTAAGCCGCAGATAACACGGATATAAATCGGATTTTCTTCCGTGTTATCCGCGGTTGTTTTGAGTGGAACTTTCATACGAAGCCGGCGTGTAAGCGCTGACTCTTGTCGAAGGAGACGATCGCAAATGAAGATGAGAAACTTTTTGAGCGCGCTGCTGGTTGTTGTGTGCCTAAGCTTGAGTGCACACGCACAGGCGCAGGCGCAGCAACCCGAACCCGCCGATGAAACCAATCTCGACACCCAACTCTATCTAATCGTGGGCACCAATCAGGAAGTCGACGACTCGAGATTGCCTGCGTCCCTCGAACCGGTCATACGACAGTTGCGCGCAACGTTGCCATTCAAGAACTATCGGCTCGCCGCGACGTTGATCAATCGCGTGAAGAATGAAGGCCGGCTCGAGTTGAACTGGATAGGCGCGCCACCAGCATCGCCAGTCGCGGCCGCTTCCAATGTGACACCCAGCTTTAGCCGGTTCAGTGTCAGGCAAGTGAAACTCGTGCGTAATGCTGAAAACCAACAGATCGTGCAAATGATCGGTTTCAATTTCGGCGCCCGCATCCCCATCCAGACTACGCCAACGCTGGCGGCCAACGGCGCTATCGCACCTGCTTTCAACTATGAACCCACCGGTCTCTCGACTGACATCAGCATGCGCGAAGCCGAACCGGTGATCGTCGGCACGCTCAACGTTGGACCATCAGGCGACGCCATTATCCTGGTCGTCTCAGCCAAACGAACCACCAAATAATTCGTGGCACGCAATGCGCTAGGAGTTTAGGGCCGCACGGCCCTAAACTACTCAGGAAGTGAGAAAAGACGCGTTGCGATTGATGATTGTTGACGACGAGGAAGCCGCACGCTACGGCATGCGGCGCGCACTCACCACTTTTGGTTACAACATTACTGAAGCCGGCTCCGCCGAGGCCGCCCGGGCCTTGCTGAAACAACACGAGCCCGACCTGCTTCTCCTCGATGTGAATCTCCCCGGCATGAGCGGTCTTGATTTCCTGCGCGAGATCAAGAGCAATAACGGCAACGGCCCGCTCGTGATCATCGTTACGGCCCACGGCTCGGAACGCATGGCAGTCGAAGCCGTCAAAGCCGGTGCTCACGATTATCTTTCCAAACCATTCGAGCTCGACGATCTGCGATTAGTGGTCAAGAACGCGGCTGAAACAGTTCAACTGCGACGCGAAAACTATTCGCTGCGACGCCGGATCGAAGTTGAACGTTCGCAACGCGGCGCGCTGATCGGAAACTCCGAGGCGATGCAGAAAGTGCGCGCCATGATTGAGAAGGTCGCCGAGACTGATGCGACGGTGCTCGTGCGCGGCGAATCAGGCACCGGCAAAGAACTGGTCGCTCGCGAACTGCACGAGCGCAACAGCGCGCGGCGTAACGCTTCGTTTGTCGCCGTTAACTGCGCGGCACTGCCTTCCGAGTTGATCGAATCCGAACTCTTTGGCCACGAAAAAGGCGCTTTTACAGGCGCAGCAGCGCGTCGCGAAGGAAAGTTTGAACAGGCTGATGGTGGCACTTTGTTCCTCGACGAGATTGGCGACATGAGCGCGAACGTGCAGGCGAAACTGTTGCGCGCCCTGGAAGAGCGCCGTATCGAGCGTCTCGGCGCAAACGAATCGATTCCTGTTGACGTGCGCATCGTAAGTGCAACGCACCGGCCGCTCGAACAGGAGATCACGACCGGTAATTTCCGTGCTGATTTGTTCTATCGTTTGCGCGTGGTGACGGTTGACATCGCGCCGCTACGCGAACGTCGTGAAGACATTCCGGTTTTGTGTGAGACGTTTTTGCGGATGGCCGCGGAGCGTTACGAATTGCCGCAACGAGCACTGAGCCAGGCGGCTTTGCGACGACTTGTTGAGTACAATTGGCCGGGTAACGTGCGCGAATTGAAGAACACGATTGACCGCGCGGTCATCATGGCCGAGGGCGACGAGGTCGCGCCCAAAGACCTGCCCGACGAAATCACTGCGGGAATGCCGGCGAGCGGGATTGTTGACACCGCTGACGCGGATGGCGACGGTCTTCGAGTACCATTCACGGCGGATTTTCGCGAGGATCGAAGA
>DATEWS010000759.1:0-2683 GCA_035257785.1 Pyrinomonadaceae bacterium | reverse complement strand
GGCTGGACTGTCGTTGAGTTTTGGTGACTATCCGTATGGCAGTCCACAACGCGCGCAACTTTTTAGACACGCGGTGGAGACGTTGAGGACGTTGCCCGGCGTGACTTCCGTGGGAGCGATATCACACCTGCCACTCGGTGGCCGCACAATGAGGCAGCCGTTTTGGATCGCAGGTGAGGCGAAAGTTTCAAAGGCCGATGAAAGAGTCACTGATTATCGGGTGGTGACACCCTCGTTCTTTGAAACGGCTGGAGTGCAACTGAAGAAGGGACGTTTGTTCGATGATCGTGATGGAGAGAATACGCCGCAGGTGTTCATAGTGAATGAAGCGTTCGCTCGAACATACCTCGCCGGCAGAGAACCGCTTGGTGTCCGGCTCGACGGGCCGAACGACTTGGTCAAAGGTGAGATTGTAGGAGTCGTGGGCAGTATCAAGCATCGGAGTCTTGAGCTCGACGCTGAACCTGCGCTTTACGTGTCGTACTTTCAGTCTGCGACGTTTCCAATCATGAACTTCGTCGTGAAGACGAATACGAACCCATCATCGTTAATCGTTCCCGTCCAGCAAAAACTTCAAGCCCTCGACTCGCGTGGTGTTGTTTTCAATGTCAGACCATTCGATCAGTTCGTCGCTGATGCGGTCGCGCCGCGACGCTTCAACTTGTGGCTTTTTACAGCGTTTGGAATCCTGGCAGCTTTGCTAGCCGCAGCGGGAATCTATGCGACGATGAATTTCGCGGTGGTCCAGCGAAACAGAGAAATCGGGATCCGGGTCGCTTTGGGTGCACAGAAGAGCGCGGTGATGAAGTTGATTCTCGGCGAAGGCGCGGTGCTCGTTATTGCTGGACTCGTCCTCGGCTTCTCCGCATCACTGGCACTAAATCAGTTAATGAAATCTCTTCTGTTTGGCGTAAGCGCGACCGATCCGTTGATCTACTTCGTCATGGCGGCGCTGGTCGTCTGTATCGCGCTCCTC
This sequence comes from Pyrinomonadaceae bacterium, assembly GCA_035257785.1. GTDB lineage: Bacteria > Acidobacteriota > Blastocatellia > Pyrinomonadales > Pyrinomonadaceae > PSRF01. Next base: position 1,707 of record DATEWS010000759.1, on the reverse strand, counting down.
GCCTCCTGCATCCCCGCACGACGGGCAACGAGAATCGATCCGATTCAGACGTTGCGCAGCGAATGACACTCAGAACCAAAGGCGCGCAATATATTTGCTCGCAGCGCCGAAGGCGGATCCGCGTTTATCCGCGTAAATCTGCGGCTTAAGTAGGGAGGCCTTTGGCGCTACGATTCCAAAAGCCAAAGGCGCTGCGATAACAACTCGCAATTCATGGTCCAGGCTGGACGGTAATCCCGCGCAAGGCAGCCCGGCGACGTTCGCGTCTTTCTGGTTCGTTCGACGCGTTTCCGTAGACTGCGCCCTCCCAGTCGCCATACATCGGATTTGGAATGACGATGTATTGAGTACCAAAGTCACCTTGCTCCCGATCAACCTGTGCCTTGCGCTCGCCAATCGACTTGCCCGCAAAATCGTCGTTGAAATCGTTCAGGTTGTCCCCCACCAACAGCACAACACGATAACGTGAGCGCACCGTCTGGCGGCGAGATTCCTTGCTGGATGTCATGCCCTGCTCGCGAATCATAACTGTCTCTTCACTAACATCAGGAAAACCGAGCCTCTCCAGATTCCTCACCGTTCCAGACTTTTCCGTTTGACGGCGGTTCGTGATGTAGAAAACACGTACGCCACGACGAGAAGCGTAGTTGAGAAACTCGACCGCACCTGGCACTGCGCCCGCTTCGGCGCGGTCACACCATGCAGTCCATGCCTGCGGCGTGTAAGCGATGCCGCGCAAAATTAGTTCAGCCTGGAACCGGCTGTTATCCAGGACTGTCTCATCAGCGTCCACGATGATCGCGGGTCGCGCTGCGCGGCGACGAGATCTGTGTTGGGCCAGATCCTGATCGACGCGCAGCCGCGCAAGGTTAAATGCCTGAAGCGCGAGTGCGCGATACTCTGCGGATGATTGCGTCCATAAAACAGCATAGCTCTGATACTCATTATCCGTCTGGGCCAGAACATGGGCCGGCACGAACAGGAAAAAAGTTAAGAGAGTAACGCGCACGAACTTCACATAAGTCGACATAACCAATATCCTCATGGTCGAAGCTAACCGAACATTTTGCATTGTACCTTCCTGCGCCCGATTCTGAAGGAGGATCTATGACAACAGGTGAACCGGTGGATATGAAACTGGAAGTCGTGATAATCGGTGTTTCCGACGTCGACCGTGCGAAGGCGTTCTATGAAAGTCTTGGCTGGCGCGTGGACATCGACATCGCGATTGGCGACTTTCGCGGTGTGCAGGTGACACCGCACAATTCGCAAGCATCGATCATCTTCGGGAAAGGAGCCACGTCAGCTGCACCTGGCTCGACGCAGAATGTGGTCCTTGCCGTGGACAACATCGACGCCGCTCGCGCAGATCTTATCTCTCGCGGCGTTAAGGTCAGCGAGGTCTTTCATTATGTTGCTGGTCCATTCAACAACACAGTCGAGAACCCACGCGCCCCCGGACGCGATCCCGAAGGTCGTTCTTACTTCACCTTTGCATCATTCGAGGATCCCGACGGAAACGGCTGGCTGCTCCAGGAGATCTCGACACGCCTTCCCGGTCGCGAGTGGCAAAAGACGGATGTCGCGACACTGGCAGAACTACTCCACGACACCGCCGAACACCACGACCACTTTGAAAAGACCCACGGCCCGCATAATTGGTGGGACTGGTACGCGCCCTACCTCAGCGCCCGTCAGAACGGCAGC
>DATEWS010000758.1:0-5507 GCA_035257785.1 Pyrinomonadaceae bacterium | reverse complement strand
GAGCCGAGATCGACACCCGAGCCCTGCGCCAACACGGTGAGGATTGAATCAACAAAGTCGGCCGGCTTCATCGTCACCGGATACTTACGTTTGAACTCAACTCGTTCGACAAACGCATTTGCGAGCGCCATGCGCGTCGCTTCGAGTTCACCTTTTTGACTCGTTACTACCGCGTGGTCAATTTCAAAGTCGTTATAGCGAGGCAAGCGACCTAGTCCGGCAGCATACAGCCCGTAGAGAAACACGCCGGTATTCTGTAATTCATTCTCGACCAGAAGATTCGTTGAGATCTCAACGCGACGGGTGCGCAAACAATCATTGCGGGGGCCGCACGAGTTGAGTTGTGCCGTCAGCCGATCCATCGTCGCCTGATCAGGCTCACGTCCGGTGAGATCAGCGTATTGCTGCGTGATAAAGAAACGAAAATCATCAACTGGATTGGAACCCGTCGAAGCGACTCCCGGATCGATCGTGATCGCGCCGGGCACGTAAGCAGTTTCACCGGAGTTGGATTGGAGTCGGAGGGTGTAATCTCCGAACGGCGCATTAGCTGCGACCTGCAATTCGATACTCACCACAGGGAACGGCGCCGCGATCTGTTCGCGAGTAAGGCTCGCGGGATCGACGGTGAAATATGGCGAGTTGATGCCGATACTCGTACCGGGAACCTGATCGACTCCCTCTCCACCGAGATAGACCTTCACACGTTTTCCGGGCGCGAGTGGCAGAGCAACAGTCGAAAGCTCTGCATTCAGTCCGAGTGCTCGCGGGTTGAGCACGGATGGTTGCGGCGGTACGAGGTTCGAATTCAGCGCCGTACCTGCATCGGGCTTGACGACTACCTGACTCGACACTTCGAAACTGCGAAATTTCTGCGCGTCAGAACCAGAAGAAACGATCACGCGATACTGTCCGGGCGTGAGGCCTTCCAACTTGTAAGTGCCGTCGTCGGCAGTTACATCACTCGCAATCACTCGCCCGTTCACAACGCTCTCCGCCCAAACGTTCACGCCGTTGAGTGGAGTCAGCATTCCGGCAACGCGATTGTCAGCGAGGCGGCCCTCGATGCGACCGAGTCTAACTTTTGGTCCATACAGGCTGCGCACCTTCTGACGGTCGTCTTCACTCAGCGTGCGTTCAGTCAACGCGGGCAGGCCGAAGGTTCCATTGAAAGCCTGGCGGCCCTGCATCGTCGACGACAACACAGCGGAATGGTCCAAACCAAGCAGGTGCCCAATCTCGTGTGTGAACGTGGCTTCAAGATCGTAAGTGCCGGGCGTGCCGTCAGTGGAAAACTGCAACTGCGTGCCGTCCTCTGCGCGTGGCCGCGGATTAATACTGACGTCAGCCTCGGCGATGTTGCCTGTTTCCGGATCGAAGAAGACGCGTGTGCGCCCGGTTGTCGATTCGGAGTTGAACGCCTCGTTTTCAGGAGTGTCGGCGATTGTCAGCAGACTGACGCCATCGCCCGCGTCCGCGGGACTGATTGAAGTTGCAGTCGACCACGTGACAATGAAGTTTATGTTTGAAAGGCTGGACCACCGCAAGAGCGCGCGACGCGCGGCGCCGACTACGTCGCTATCAGGTTTGATGTTGCTGCCGGGCGCGAGCAGCGAGTTTGACAGTGCAACCTCGATCGTCTTCCTGGGCCAATGGATTTTGCGAACTGTTTGTGCTGATGGTTCAAACTCGAACGAATCGCGGATCTCCAGCCGCTCTCGGGCGCCGAGAGAGAAAAACATTGCCACACTAACGATGAGGGCAACTGGATAATGCATCTGAACTTCCCTGGCGAGGACGAGTTTTTAAGAACGCGGACGTTGGACTGGGGGAGCCGCCAGCCGCGGCATCGTAACATGGTTTGAGCCGCGAACCGCACAAAAAAGTAGGCGATTCTTGCCGCGGAGAGGCGCAGAAAAGGAGCAGGAGCTGGGTCCGGGAGCAGGAAAGATTGCGTGCTCCTGTTTCCTGCCCCTGTGTTCCGCTGAAGCGAAGAGCTAGTTAATCGTTATATGTGGCGCGCTGTCGGCCGGCCGGCTGGTTGTCGTGATACCTCTCGCAAACTGTACCTGTATTGGCACGTCTCCGGCCCCCGCCAACGACGCGGGCAAGGCGAAGTTTATGATGTCAAACCCCGGCATATCCGGATTTGGACGCACTGCGAGTATGCCAGCGCCTGAGATGGCTGTAGTTCCCACCGTGACGGTAATGTCTGCGGGAGCGGCAAACCTCACTCCCGTAACGCTGAGTTCGATTACGGTTGCAACAGAAGTCCCAGAGGCGTCAGGAGACGTCACACTAAACGGTTCGGGAGTACGCGTATTGGGATTCGTGACATTTAAGGCAATCGCTCGCCCGCCCGCATCGTTTGTCGTCGTAAAGATGTCAGGCTGTCCCGCTACGATCCGCACTAACCCACGGGTAAGAGTGTCAGTGTTCGCTGCATTGTCGAGCACGTTGATCGCGACAGTGCCAAGTCCAACTTGCACACCGATCGGCATGACGAAGTTGATCTGCTTGCTCGCATTACCGACGAAATAGAGTCCCGCGGCTGCTCCGTTAACACTCAAAGACACGCCGTTAAGCTCGATTGGCAACGCCGGACTGCGTGTCGTTTCGGAAGCTCCGCCTGCGGTTGCGTCTGACGGTGCGAGAGCTGCGCTGGAACGAAGAATAGTCAACTCACCCGCAGCCAAACCAATCGGAGCTCCTGGGGCCGGACTCGGCGTCGGCGTTGGGCTCGGTAACGGACTCGGCGCCGGCGTCGCTGCGGTCACAGGCATATTGCTCGCACCCGTAAAGAACGAAAGCGTTGCTGAACCCTGTGCGGTGATTGTCGGCGTAAGTAAATAGAAAATTTCACGAGAGCCGTCCGGGTTGCCGCCACCGAGTTCCTCGCCGCCTACTGAGAATGCGATACGTTTACGAGTCTCACTCGCAATCGGTCGTGTGCTGGCGCCCGGAACAAATATGGGCATGTTCGTCAAACGAATAAAGGTATTCGAAGACGAAACCGGGACCTGTGTCAGAAAGATATCCGGCGAATTGTCGGTGTTGATTCCCTCAGAAGCCGTTGCTTGTGATGTTGGGAACGTTCCATCGGGTCGGAAATTTAAGAACGAAGCGAAAACGAGACTCGATGGAGCGAGAGACGCGTTGTAGTCAGTGAACATCGGAAAGCGACCGATGTCAGTCACAGGCGTACGTGTTCCAACTTCGTTAAAGGTGTCGGTCGAGATCGTGTAAACAAACGTGCCGAGAGTCTGAGCTGTCGGAACCGCATTCGATTTCGGATCGGTGGCCAGGGATTCGAACGCGATCAGCGCTCCATTACGACTCAATCGCCGTCCAGTACTAAGCACATTTGTATTCGCGACGCCGTTTTGCGTGCGTGTGACCTGGCGAATATTACTGACAGCTCCGCCACTGAAGTTCGCGATATAGATCTCCGCATTTCCGTCAGCATTGTTGTTGGCGAGATTTGCACTGGAGATAAAAGCCACTACCGATCCATCGGCAGACAGAGATGGGCTGGCCTGGAAGACGAAGCCGACTCCCGCAATCGCATCCTGTGTATGCGTCGCCTGAGTAAAGGCACCGGTCTGAACGTTGTAAAAGAATAGTTCGGGATTGCCGTCGGTGTTACCAACACCGGGAACGAGATCGCGCGTTGAGATAAAAGCCAGCACGTTGCCATCGTCTGAAATCGCCGCGTCGCGATTATCATCGGCAAAGAACGGCGCCAGTGTAGTCGAGCCGGCCCGAGGCACACGACTCGCCGTTGTGTCGGTGACTCGTTTGAACATTCCACCTACGGTGAGATCTTGCAACGGCAATTCAGCGCCCGTGGTTAGGTCGACGTCTGCAACGGCGGGTAACTTGTAGATCCAGATCTCGGAGTTACCATCACCCGCCAGGTCGCCTTCAGTGCCGTCAAAGTTTTCGGGATTAGGAGCATTTGAACTAAAGACAATCGTGTAAACACGCATGCCGCCCGATAGCGTCGGAGCCAGAGAGATCATCGGAGCGCGATTGTCGATCTCGATTTTAACCTGGCTCGGATCCGCCGGTGTTGGAGCTGGAGTTGGCGTTGGGCTCGGTGATGGTGTCGGACTCGGCGTTGGCGTTGGGCTTGCTGTTGATGGCGGATTGGGAACGTTCTTGGTATTCGTGATCTGGAAGATACGTCGCTGTGCGTAGTCGAGCAGAAAGATCTCGCGATTGCCGTCGGCATTGTTTCTGGTCGGCGTCTTCTCTGTTGCTACGTCACCATTGGAAGTGAAGACGACGAATCTTCCATTCGCGCTGATGTCCCGCATCTCGGCGTCGAAAAAAGCGGTCGTTGAAGTGATCTGAGCAGTGAATGGGTCCGGAGTTGGACTCGAAGTTTGGGCCGAAATGGAGACGAGCGAGCCACCGACTAGCACAGCCACAATGATGGCGCACAAGAACCAGAAACCTTGTTTCACGAATTCCTCCGCAATAAAGACGCAGATACGAGCAGATTAGATGTCCTCGGGGAGCTGAGCAGCCTCACAGGTGAAAGTAATATTGCCGGCACCGGCGTTAAAGAACGGCCATTTTAAGCAGAACCCCACCGGTTCGCAAGCAGGGACTTATTCTGATAATGTCGCTGCCCGAGAACCGTTGTGGTCGTGAAATCTTATCCGTATGCCTGCTGCACTCCGCGTTGAGTCGATCTCCAAGCAATACCGGATCTACAACCGTCCCTCGGACCGGTTGAAAGAGACGGTGACGCGTGGGCGTTGGAAGGCGCATCGTGAGTTTTGGGCGCTGAAAAATATCAGTTTCGACGTTGAGGCGGGGACGACTACCGGCATCATTGGACCAAACGGCTCGGGCAAGTCCACGTTGCTGCAGATTATTACCGGAACTCTCGAACCGACTCACGGACGCGTCTCGCTCGAAGGGCGCGTTGCCGCACTCCTCGAGCTCGGCGCCGGCTTTAACGCGGAGTTCACCGGCATCGAAAACATTTTCATGAACGCTTCGCTGCTCGGCCTTTCAAGAGCGGAGACAGAAGCCCTTCTCCCTGAGATCGCAAGCTTCGCCGAGATTGGCGACTTCATCTATCAACCCTTGAAGACTTACTCGAGCGGCATGTACGTCCGGCTCGCGTTTGCAGTCGCGATCGCCGTCTCGCCGCAGATCCTGATCATCGACGAGGCACTCGCGGTAGGCGACGCGGTCTTTCAGCATCGTTGCACGCGTCGCATCAAGGAGATGCAGGAGAACGGAACGACGATTCTCTTCGTCTCGCACGATCCGGGCGCGATCCGAGCATTGTGCAGCCGAGCCATCCTGCTCAACCAGGGTCAGATGGAAGCAGACGGACCACCGGCAGAGGTGCTGGCTCGTTATCAGAAAGTCATCATGGCCCAGGAAGCTGCGTACGCGCAGGCGGAGCTGGTTCGAGAAAAGCCGCAACCGGCCGAAGAAGAGATCGATGCGCCGCAGTTCACGTACCGTCACGGCAACGGCAGCGC
>DATEWS010000757.1:0-3008 GCA_035257785.1 Pyrinomonadaceae bacterium | reverse complement strand
AGCACTGGCTGCTCCACAGTCCACACTGCGCCGCCGATTGGTTGCCACTGCCAGAACAGAAGCAGCAGCGCCAGCGACGAGAGCAACACGTAAGTGCTGCGCTCAGCCTCCTTCGGCACCAGGCGCGTCCACGCGCGTTTGAAAAATGGCCGCGCCATCAAACTGTGTTGGACCGCAAACAGCGTGAGCAAGCCCGCATCGATTAAGAGCGTCTCGCCCAGTGGTCCAGTGCGTCCGGAATCGATCGACTTGGGAACGACGAGATTGCCGATGAATCCGATCGCATAAAGAAACGTTCCGACAAAGAGTAAGTAACTGATGACTCCGTAAATAAATGTAGCGATTCGTTTAAGCATAAAGTCTCCTTCAAAGTTTGTTGGGCGGCGTTATGGCAGCGTCACTTTCCATTTGTCGCTGAAGGTGCCGCCGGTGTAGCTGCCCGCAAAGCTCAATGTGCGTTTCGCGCCGGATGAATTGTTGGCGCCCGAGAAGATGACGACTGTTGTGGCCCATTGCCCGGGCGCGAGATTGCCGAAGCTCTTCGGCAATGGAGTCCCGTTCGTTGTCGGCGACGAGAGCGTGCCGGTTGTTAGCTTGACGTTGTTGGCCGTTGCGCCACCGGTGTTCTGCACCGTCACACCCACAACGACGTCGCCGCAGTTTGTGCGCACGAGCGCGGTCGTCGTGACCGTGATCCGCGGACTACCGGGCGTCGGCGATGGACTTGGTGACGGTGATGGCGATGGACTCGGCGACGGCGACGGTGACGGATTAGGTGACGGACTGGGTGACGGCGTCGGTGTCGGCGTAGGCGTGGGAGTTGGACCACCAGGCTGCAACTCAAACGCACCAACATCTGTTCCATCCCCACTGTTCGTCACAGCCGCATCGTCAAACGTACGCGCAAACATCTGGCGCTGATCTTTTTGGAGCGCGCCGCCGATAGCTGCTGAAGTGCCTTTGTCGATCGCAGGGCTGTCAGCTTGCAGCGCAATCGTATACGTTGCACCACCGTTGTCTTTCAATCCCAACGGATCGAACTTCGGATCGAGCGGAGCACCACTCGAACCAACCTGATCGTTGTTGACTCCATTCGCAAACCCGGTGCTCGCGCCCGGATTGCCGATCAGATTGAACCCTCCCGACACGTACGCACCAGACAGATCGCCGAACGCATTCACAGCGACAATGCTGCTCTTGATGGTCCACGTGCCGTTGGCGCCTGTGCTAAACAGACTTCTAACGCCCAAACCTTCGTTATTGCTGATCGTGCTGTTCGAAACGTTGAGCGTGACTCGGCTCACGCTGATGCCGGGACCTTTGTTACCGGTGATCGTGCTATTTGTGACGTTCACCGTACTCGTCGTCACAGTCGAGTCTTCGGTTTCGATACCGCCGAGTGTGTTGCCGCTGATCGTCGAATCGGTAATGCTGGTCGTGGTTGAACCATTGCCGATGTAGGTCGCAAGCCCGTAGTTTTCGTTATCACTCAACGTGCTGCCACTGACGTACAACGTGCCGAAGAAGTGATAGATGGCGCCGCCGCGCGAATTGATGAGCGACGCAATGTTGTGACGGAAAGTCGAGTTTGTGATCCGCATCGCGGTTGGACGACTGCCCGTTAACGTGGCTACTGCTACGCCCCCACCCGCATCCGCATTGTTACCGCTGAAGCTGCTGTTACTGATTGCCGAGTCGCCGTAACCAACAGCGCTGATGCTTTGGATTGCACCGCCGAGACCATTCGCGACGTTGTCGGTGAACGTGCTGTTGGCGACGGTGAGGGAGCCGTTTGAATTGATCGCGCCGCCGCCGCTTGAGCCGGTCGCGGTTGAGAAGTTGTTGTTGAATACGCTGTCCGTGACAGTCAGCTTCGCATTGACATTCATCGCACCGCCGGACCAGTTGGCGATGTTGTTGCTGAACTCACACGAGTTGACATTTAGCGTCTTGCCTGTGAACGAAAGCGCGCCACCGTCGTTGACGCTGTTGAATCCGTTGCTGACAGTAATGCCGGAGATAGTTAACGACTCAACCACCCCGCCGAACGTGAAAATGCGATAAAAGCCACCGGTACTACGACGCACAGTCAGCTTGTCTTTGCCTGGTCCATTGATGATCAGGTTGCTTTGGGTGATGTCAGGCAGCGCACCCGTCAGATTGATCGTGTGCCGGCCCGTTGACGGATCGAATCCAGGATCGCTCGTTGGAATCGCGAAGTTGATCGTGTAGTCGCCGCCGATCGCGTTTGATTCGCGCAACGCGGCGCGCAGTGAACACTGCGAACCCGACGCGACTGTATCGCTATCGCAATTGCCGTCGCCGGAACTCGCATCGTCAGCGTCGCTCGTGTTGTTGACTGTGAACGTGATCGCTGCGCACGGGGTTTGACGTTCGAAAGCTCCGATGTCAGCGCCGTCGGCGGCATTCGTCTCATCGGGGTCGTCGATGACGCGCGGAAAGCCCGCGCCGCGAAAATCAGTAAGCTGACCGTTGCTGTTGCCCTTATCAATGGCCGGGCTGCCACACAGCGGCATGCCGGGAACAGGTATCGGTGTACTAAAACTTATGATCTCGACGCCGTTCGGATCGAACTTCGGATCGAGTGGCGTCGCCACTGTGCCTTTCAGATCGTTTGGCTCAGTAAAGCCGGTGCTCCCGTCTGCGACGCCGATCAGATTAAAACCCTCCGAAGTGAAGGCGCCGGAGACATCAGAGCCGGTAAACGGTCCGGCGTTGTTCTTCGCCACGACCGAGCTTTTGATCGTGCCCTGGCCCAGAAGGCCGCCGCCGTTACCGCGGTTCTGCGTGATGGTGCTGTTGCTGACGTGCAGAGTGCCCTCGAGATTCGATATCCCGCCACCATCGCTGCGTGAAAAGTTTTTGTAAATGACACTGCTGGTGACGTTGACGGTTCCGTCGGCGTAGTTCACAACTCCGGCGCCTTGTAAGGTGGAATCACCCGCAGGACCTTCCACCAGATTATCGGCGACGATACTGTTGGTGAT
>DATEWS010000756.1:0-4059 GCA_035257785.1 Pyrinomonadaceae bacterium | reverse complement strand
GCCGTTTAGGCCCACCAGCGTAGCACCGTCAGCTCCGGTCAAAGTAATACCGTCCGCTCCTGTCAGCGTGATGCCGTCAGCGCCGGTAAGAGTTATTCCGTTCGGCCGGCGCATGATGATCGAATCAGCGGTGTACTGCCTGCCATCCGCGCCGGTCAACGTTATGCCATCGGCTCCTGTCAGCGTGATGCCATCAGCTCCGGTAAGGGTAATGCCGTCGGCTCCGGTCAACGTTATCCCGTTCGGTCCCGTATATGTTGCGCCGTTGGGGCCTGCTGAGGTGACGCCGTCCGCCCCAGTTAGCGTGATACCGTCCGCGCCCGTGAGCGTGATGCCGTTCGAACTGTAATTGAAAATCCCGTCTGCTCCGGTGAGGGTAATCCCGTTAATCCCAACATATTCGATGCCATCTGCACCGGTTAGCGTGATTCCGTTTGATTTGACGACAGATAGGCCGGCCCAGACGGGAGTCGCCGTCAGGAGCAATATTAATAGGAGTGCCAGGAATCTATTCATCTGATTGATCGGGGAACCGCGCTTTCGCGCGCAATTCAGACTCATAAGACGAACGCAGATAATTGCGAGGAGTCGTATTGAACCGATACGAACGCTCCGGGCACGCCTATTATATGTGTCCAGCGTTGGAGTGTAGTTATACAAACTTTGCCTTTGTATTGCATCCAACGCCGCCCGCTCTCAACTCGTGTACTGGGACTTCTAAACTTACAGCGATCATAAAGACGGTTGGTTGAGAAAAACTTGAGTACAGTTCAAGTTTTTCTCAAGGACGAGGTCGTACGCTCCGAACGATGTCCATGAGCTTCACTCTTGACGACCATTTCGACTCGACAGAAAGGTATTCGCCGGCGGTCGACACCACCGTGGCGAAACATTCGAAAGGTGAACGCGAAGGCGTGCATATATTGAATGAAAAGATTGAGATTCCGTCCTGTGCAGGCCTCATCGAACGTCCGAGACTCGTTAAAAAACTTGAACGATCGCTTAGTCACTTCGCCGCGACGCTTGTTTCCGGTCGTGCGGGAACCGGTAAGACGTCAATCGCTGCGGCTTATGCGCGAACGCGAAAAAGAGTCGCATGGTATACGGTGGAATCGTCAGACATCGATTGGAATGTTTTCGCAAGTTACCTCGCAGCGAGCGTGCATCGAGTCGCCGAAAGCAAGCAAGCTGTCGCCGACTCGCTGCACGCCGTTACCAATTGTTCGCCCGGCGCGATGGGGATATTTCTTTACGTCATAGCTTCCGTGTTGGAAAGCGACGACAAGGATCATCGCCCATTGCTTGTCCTCGACGGCATAGACCATCTCTTCGACGCCGGTTGGTTCGGCGGATTCTTTAATATTCTGCAGCCATCGCTTTCCGAAACTGCGGACGTCCTTCTTTTGTGCAGGAGTAGGCCGCCAAACCCGTTATGGCGGTTGCGGTCAAAACAGCAGCTCGACGTTATCGACGAGAAGACGCTTGCTTTTGACCGGAATGAGACAATATCGCTACTCAAGAAGGCGGGTCGTTCGCAAGCTGAAGCGGTGCGCATTCATGCGGAAACGTTTGGGCGCGTTTCGAAACTCCTTCCATTCATCAGCGGCGAGAAAGCGTCAAAGCCTCGACTCTAACTGGATGAACACGTCCCGGAGCTATCAGTCCGATTAACGTTGCCTCAAAGTCGCGCAACGGCGCGAAATATGATAGCCAGGGGCAAGCGCGACGCGAAGCGGCGCGCGTCGCCCCGCTGGTTCAGTTTGAGATTTTGATGATTACGCCTTCGTCGTAATTTCAAACTGATGCACTACTTTATAACTGAGCTCTTCGATTTGCGTCCGAGCGACGTGGCATAATACTGCCTCCAGACAGGTCTCGTCGTAGCGATGCAGGACAGAAACTTCTTTCTTCGCACCAAACTGCTTCCCCCGCGCGCTGTTACCGAATTACTGCAGCGCCCGCGACTCACGAAGAAGCTTCAGGCCAACCTCGCTTCTCCCATAACAATGGTTGCGGCGGATGCCGGATGCGGCAAGACTACGTTGATCGCCGACTTCGTTCGCACCCAGGCACGGCCCACGGTTTGGTACCAGCTCGACCATACTGATGCAGATCCCGTCGTCTTTCTCGGGTACATAGCGCGCGGCATCAAGAATCTCTATCCGGCATTCGGCGAAGCTATCTTTCCATACTTGAGCGAAGCTAACGAAGAGGTGCTTCGTTATCCTGAGCGATCGGCCGACCTGCTGATCAACGAGATACTGCAATCGGTCGAGCAGCCATTCATTCTGGTCCTGGATGACTATCACCATATCGGACGCGATACCATCGTTCACAAGCTCGTCGATCGGCTCCTGCAATATTCATCCGACCTCGTCCATCTGATCATAACGACGCGCGACCTTCCACCACTCGCAACCATGCGGCGAAAGACGCAGTCGGCCGCGCTGGTGGTAACGCGCGACGACCTTCTCTTCACAGACGACGAAGTGAAAGAGCTGTTCAAACAAACGCTCAACGTCGAGCTAAAAGCCGAAGAAATAGCCGAGTATCGTGGGCGAACTCAGGGATGGATCACTGCGCTTCAGCTTGTACGTCAAGTTGCCGAGCAGGAGATGCATTCGGCCAACGGACCTGCGGCGTTGGACCTGCATGACATTCTCCAGCAATCGGAACGCGACATCTTCGATTATTTTGCCGAAGAGGTTTTTTCGCGTGAGTCGGCTGACACACAGAGGCTGCTGATGGAGCTTTCTCTGCTCGAATCGCTTCAGCTCGATCTCTGCAGTGCGTTGTTTCCAGAACTGCACTGCTCGGCAGCACTCCCCGAGCTGGCGCAGAAGAACGTGTTTCTTACAGTTGCCGGTGATCGTCACACCGGTGAGGAATATAGATTCCACCCTCTCTTCCGCGAGTTTCTGGCCCGTCGCCTTCGTTCCGAGGTGGGCCAGGCACGCGTCGCCGAGGAACGGAATCGGATAGCCGACCACTTTCTCAAAAGCAGAAAGTGGGAAGTGGCCCTGCCCTACCTGCTTGCTGCGCGAAACTTCGATCGCGCAGCGTCCGTGATCGCAGAAACAGGTAACGAGTGGATCGCGGCCGGGGCATTCACTTCACTTGGATTGTTTGCGGAACAGATTCCCGACCGGTCGCTGGAGAAATATCCTCGCTCTTTGCTGCATAAAGCTGAAGTCGCTCGGCTTCATGGCGAGATTGACAAGTCATCGAAACTTCTGAATCGCGCCGTTGAGCTTCTAAACAAAACTGAAGATTCCACCGGAGAAGGCGAAGCGCTCCATTCCCTTGCCAGCCTTGCACGTCGCCGCGGACGATACGTCGAAGCGTTCTCAATTATCGAGCGCGCCGAAACTCTCGTGTCGCATAGTTCGGAAACATTCATGAAGTGCGCAAACACGCGCGGACTGTGCCTGATCGTGCAAGGGGAATGGACCGAGGCGGAACAGCAGTTCAGGTTAGCCCTCGAACTCGCGGAAAAACTTGGAAACGACCAATACGTTCGGCTCGTCACACACAATCTTGCGCTTGCGCCGGGCTTTCGCGGAGATTTTGGCGAGGCTTTGCGCTGGTTTAGACGCATTTTTCGCGAAGACCAACCCGACAAGCAACTGCCACAGGAAGCGATCGGCCACTTGAACGTCGCACGCCTGCATCTTTACCGCGGCGAATTCGAGGACACTGAAAAACACCTTAGCCGCTCGCTCGAACTGTGCCAACTCTACAATCTTCGATTTTTGCGAGGCGAAATATTCGAAGCCTACGCAAATTTCTATCGAGAGAAAGGCGACTACGCTCATGCTGAAGAATTTTATGAGCGGGCCGCAAATGCATATGATGAGGCCGAGATCGACATCACGTCGAAGGAGTTGAACGAAGAACGCGCGGCTTTCTTCCATATGCGCGGCGACCTCCCAAAAGCCCGCGCGTTGCTGGAGGGATTGATCACGGCGCGTGAACAGCAGGGAAACGAACACGGCGTCCGCACCGCTCGTCTGCGTTGCTATCAACTTGATCTTGCCGAAGGCATTTCAGACGGCCTTG
>DATEWS010000755.1:0-2933 GCA_035257785.1 Pyrinomonadaceae bacterium | reverse complement strand
TGTCTGCGCTGCAAGCCGCAACGAGCGCGCGTTGTCGATCCGCAGATCGAGCTCGTGCAGCGCGTTTGTCGTCTGCTCAATTCAAGCGATGGCGAAACAGTCGGACTCGCAGAGCTCGCCGCTGAAACCGGCGTCAGCGTCTTTCACCTGCAACGCACGTTCAAGCGTGTGATGGGCATCAGTCCGAAACAGTATCTCGCGGCGCGCAGGTTCGGAAACTTCAAAGAGTTGGTGCGTAAAGGCGAGTCAGTGACAAGTTCACTCTACGAATCCGGATTCAACTCGAGCAGCCGTCTCTACGAGCACGCTGCGGAAGAACTCGGCATGACGCCTGCCACTTACAGTCGCGGCGGTCGCGGTGTGAACATCAACTACACGATGGTGGAGTCATCACTCGGCCGCTTGCTCGTGGCTGTGACTGAGCGTGGCGTGTGCGCCGTCAGACTTGCCGACAACGATGCGGAATTAGAAAAAGACTTACGCGCAGAGTTTCCCGAAGCTCAGATCTCACGCGACGATGCGGGCTTGAGTGAGACAGTACAAAGGATTCTGAATCACATCGATCACAACGAAGCACATCTCGATCTGCCGCTCGACATCAGAGCGACTGCTTTTCAGCGCCAGGTTTGGGAGCATCTACGCGCGATTCCTTACGGTCAAACAGTCTCGTACGGTGAAGTCGCGAAGGCTTTGGGCAAACCCGGCGCCGTACGTGCTGTTGGCCGCGCTTGTGCGACGAATCCGGTGGCCCTCGTGATTCCGTGTCATCGCGTAGTGCGCGAAGACAAGAGTTTAGGCGGTTATCGCTGGGGTTTGGAGCGGAAAAAGAAATTGCTGGAACACGAAAGTGGGCGGCCCTTTTCGTCCGGCAATTCCGCGTTAGAGGAAGCGGGGGGCAAGCGGCGCTAGTAGCCTGGCACGCTTAGGGGATGTCGTGCCGACGCCGTTTTGCCCCTGAGGGGCGCCACAGATGTCCGGGCATCTGTGGCGATGATTTATTCTACTGTCACTGACTTCGCGAGATTGCGTGGTTGATCAACGTCGCAGCCGCGACGCACAGCGATGTGATACGCGAGCAGTTGTAACGGAATGATCGAGAGTATCGGCGACAGCAAGTCGCTCGAAGCCGGAATCTCAATCACATGATCCGAAACTACTGACGAGATCGAATCACCTTCAGTCAGCACCGAGATCACGATACCCTCACGAGCCTTCACTTCCACGATATTCGAATGCGTCTTTTCATAACGCAGCTCTGAAGCGTGATTGCCGTCTTCACGCGTGTTGATGAAGAGGACCGGCAAGCGTTCATCGATGAGCGCGTTTGGCCCATGCTTCATCTCGCCGGCTGGATAACCCTCGGCGTGAATGTACGAGATCTCCTTCAACTTCAAAGCGCCTTCGAGTGCGACCGGGAAATTGATACCACGACCAAGGTATAGAAAGTCAGTTGAGCGGAAGAACTCTTTCGAGAGTTCTTCGATGCCGTCTGAGTCGTTGAGCAGGTGCTCGAGTTTGACAGGTAGCTCTGCGAGTTCCTGCGCGTGAAAGCGAGCTTCATCTGCGGAAAGCGCGCCGCGAAGCTGGCCGAGATATAAACCGAGGAGGTAAAGCGCGATCATCTGTCCCGTGAATGCCTTCGTCGAAGCGACGCCGATCTCGGGACCCGCGTGCGTGAGAATCGTGCCGTCAGCTTCACGCACGATCATCGAACCCTGGACGTTACAGATCGCGAGTACCTTTGAGCCGAGTTCTTTGGCTTCGCGCAGCGCAGCGATCGTGTCGGCAGTCTCACCGGATTGAGAGATAACGAGCAGCAGCGTGTCTTCATTCATCACCGGACTGCGATAACGAAACTCGGAGGCGTAATCGACGTCGACCGGAATGCGCGCGAGTTGTTCGATCATGTATTTGCCGGCGAGTCCAGCATGCCACGACGTTCCGCAGGCAGCGATCTTGATCGAAGTGAAGCGCTTGAAGTCGGCTTCGGTGATGTTGTTCATCTCGTCGAGAAAGACGCGACCAGTATCGAGCGATACTCGTCCCTGCACTGTGTCGCGCACGGAGCGTGGCTGCTCGTAAATCTCCTTGAGCATGAAATGCTTGAAGCCGCCCTTCTCCGCCATGATCGGATCCCACGTGATCCGTTGAATCGCCGGCTGCACGGAGTTGCCTTCGAAGTCGACTACGCGAACGGCGTCCTTGTTGATGATCGCGATCTCGCCGTCGCCGAGAAAGAAAACATCGCGTGTGTGTTGGAGAATCGGTGGAATGTCGGAGGCCACGAAGAACTCGCGATCGCCGAGTCCAATCACAACCGGCGGGCCCTGGCGCACGGCGATGATCGTGTCGGGCTCGTCGGCGTTGATGATCGAGAGTGCGAAGATGCCACGTAGTTCACTCACTGCGGCTCGCACTGCCTGTTCGAAAGAGGAGTGTTGCCGGAGATGTTCCTCGATCAAGTGGGCGATGATCTCGGTATCAGTTTCCGTGACAAAGCGATGATCGCTTTTCCGCAGTCGCTCTTTTAGTTGCAGGTAGTTTTCGATGATGCCGTTGTGTACGACGACGACGCGGCCGGTGCAATCGCGATGCGGGTGTGCGTTCTCTTCGGTGGGGCGTCCGTGTGTGGCCCAACGCGTGTGACCGATGCCGTAAGTGCCGTCGAGCGGACTCAGGCGAATGGTCTCTTCGAGATTGCGCAGTTTGCCTTCAGCGCGGCGAATCTCGAGGTCGTGATCTTCGTTAACGACCGCGATGCCGGCTGAGTCGTAGCCGCGATATTCGAGTTTGCGCAGCCCATCGATGATGAGCGGCACCACTTGTTTATTGCCAACGTAACCAACAATTCCACACATGCTTTTAAGATCAACTCCTTCTTCTCTGCGGCTCTCTGCGTTCTCTGCGTTGGAAGGCGCCTTTCAACGCCGAGA
>DATEWS010000754.1:0-19351 GCA_035257785.1 Pyrinomonadaceae bacterium | reverse complement strand
ACGGCACCGGCAAGATCCGCGGCGTTTACCTGCAAGGAAATGAATCGATCCGTTCACTGTTCCGGCAGTGGCTAGCGCCATTCAGAGACATGGGCGCAACCACGCTGTCGATCGCAAACACGGGCGGCACGGATCACCTGTCGTTTGATGCGATTGGTCTACCGGGATTTCAGTTTATTCAGGATGAGATCGAGTACGACACGCGCACGCATCACTCAAACCAGGACGTGTTCGATCGTATTCAAGCTGACGACATGAAACAGGCAGCGACGATCATGGCTGCGTTCGTTTATCAAACTGCGATGCGCGACGAGAAGTTGCCGCGCAAACCCGCCCCGGGATCGCGGTAAGGAGCAGGGCCAGTGAGCAGGTGCAGGAGGGTGCTCCTGTAACCTGCTCCTGCACCTGATTATTGACCGCCTCCCGTCAGTACGTACTGCTTCACATAACGACGAAGATTGTCCGCGTTACTCTTGCGATAGCCTGCGAAATCGGCGGCTATGCCCTGGTCTGGCATGGCGAGCAGGATGTACGCCTCCAGTAAACCATCTTTGTCGAGTTTCTTAAGAATCTGGAGTGACCTGTCGGCATTCGCGGCCTTCTTTTCATCAAGTGATTTCAGTGCAGCGCGAATCGCGGCGGCTTCTTCTTTGAGGCTGTGACGATAAGCCTTTTCGTTCGGATACTGCTTCGCAAACTCCCCAGTCGGCCAAGTCGCGCGGGTTAAGCTGTACACCATCCACGCCGCGGATGACGCATCCTTCTCGTTCTCAAACATCTTGGGATCTAAAGTGATTGTCGTCCCGTTCTCACCTTTCTGGGCGACACTTGCCGGAAATTCGACGCGCGGATGAGCAAGTGGAATGTTCACGCGCTCTCCCCATTGGATGAATCCCCCGCGAGCAAGACGGTTGTAAGGCTCAGCGATGAATGCCTCGAGAAACTTGTCGCCGGCTTCGGTCACTTTACCCTGCTTCATCAGCGCGTCGCCCCAGTAACGATAAGCAGTCTCGCGATCGGGGTCGATCTCAATCGCGCGCGCGAACCATTCACCTGCTTTTGGCTGCTCGGCGTTCTTGAAATAAACGTCACCGATGAAGAGTGCTGCCTCATATAATTTGGGATCGAGGGCCAGCGCGCGCTGATACTGCTCGAGAGCAGTCTTAGAGTCTCCTTTGACAAAAGCAGCCTCACCCTCTTTCATTGCCTCATCCACTTCCTTTTGCGGCGAGAAACTCTGGTCGGTTCCACCGTCAGGGGGGATGCCCTCGATAAACGCGATCACGGTGGGACTGTTTGAACCGAGCTCTTTTGCTTTTAGAAGAATCTCACGGGCTCGTTTACGAGCCTGCTTACGCTCCCCCGGATCTTTCAGGTGGGCACTTTGTGTGTAGACGATGAGGCCGAGATATTCCTGTATATTGCGATCCTGTGGGTTGGCGGCGGCGAGCTTTTCAAAGAGCGGCATAGCCTCTACGAACTTGCCCTCTTTGTAGAGTTGAAACGCGCGTCGACGTTCTGGATCATCCTGTGCTCTTGCTGTTACTACGGGTGCGAGAAGCAGGAGGACGAGAATTGAAAGTTTTTGAAGTTTGTGGAGGTTTAGCATAGTGCGGAGAAGTCTATCCCGCACGGCCTCAAACAGGCAAAGAAAAGCCGCGGATTTCACGGATGAACGCAGATCTGCGTTTTTCTGCGTTCATCCGCGGTTAAATATCAGCTCGGGTTGCGTTCGAGTGATGGTTGATAAGACGGCGATTGATTTCGCTGCGTCTGCGTTCGTTGTTCCTGCTGGTTTGCGTTGGGAAGATAATCCCCAATGAAGTTTCTGAGCGATGTGATCAGTGCCGGCAGCACAACAGTCTTCGCCGTCTTTGAAAGCTCCTGCACAAATGCATCGCCAATATTTCCCGCTTCGTCTTTAACTCGCTCGAAGGCCGGCGTGTGGGCCATCTTCTGGAAGAAGCTTGGTCCATTATCATGCGATCCATTGCCGTGTTGTGATTTCGGTCTTGGACCACCGGGAGTTGCCATCGCGGCTCCAGCGCCCGCCAAACCTTGCGACGTATAGTAATCCGACTCCCGACCGTAATGAGTGATTGCCGACTCATAAACAGCGTCGTCACCTTTAACGAAGTTGGCGATGCAGTAGCCGGTACAGAAACCGACTCCCAGCGCTGCTGCGCTCCAGACGACGGGCCGTTTTTTGAACTGCTCTTTCCAATCAAGCGTGTCTTTAACTGCCTGAACTTGATTTGCCACGGTTTCCTTAATCTCCGTTACTGTATTTGTAATTGAATCGCGTGCTTCGCCCAAGCGACGCTGAAGTTCCTCTTTGGAAGGCTCTCCTTCAGTGGAGTAGTCTTGAGCGCGAGCCAGTCCTAAAGTTCGTTCTTCAGCCATTGCTTATCCTTTCTTAGTTCTGCGACTGTCCTTTTGGGCACCAGCTCCTGTTTGCCGAGCCGGTTCTTCATCAGCATCACGAGTACCGCGCCAACTAAAACGTAGAAGGCGCCTGTTACCACAAAGCCTAAAGCGTAGCTGGCAGGCTGGCTGAAATTTGCCTGGGCGAACAGAGTCGACACGGCGAACGCTATCGCCACATTCAACAGTGCAAATCCAACCACCGCTACCACAGCGCCAATCGCGATCCCCGTGATGCCGCGAGCGTAAGCGTTTGCCTCCTCCTTGATCTCCACCTTGAATAGTGCAAGCTGAGAATTAAAGAGCTGCATCACATCGTCGCCCAGACGACTGAATAGAGTTGGAAGACTCTCAGCGTCGGTGCGTGTGGCGAGCTCATCTGACATCTGATCATTTTTTGTCAGACTTGTTCTCGGTGCCGCCATGTTAGTTCACCCCCTGTCCGTTAACTTCGAGCCGGCTAGCGCCGGCCACGAATAATTAGTCCGAGTAACAGACCTACTCCTGCTGAGATCAGAAGTGCCTGGCCTGGTTTTTGTCGCGCATATTGTTTTGCGTTTTCCGCGAGCTCACCGAGATCAGCATTCTGCAATTCTTTGAACTTGTCGCCGACTACAGAAACTTTGTCAGTGACATAGTCTTTGGCGTGGCTCGCAGCGTCAGAAATTTTTTGACCGTAGTCGTGAGCTGTTTGCGAAAGGGCTGTTCCAGTGCCGGTGCCTGCGCCGCCGCCTGGAGTGGTGCCGGTGGTTCCGGCGGTTGTTTCGTTGATACTTCCATTCTCTGGCATGTCGGAATATCTCCTTTTCAGATTCGGAATAAGACTTGGGCTCCGCAGAAATTCTGCAAGCTTTGTGCCGATCGAAACCAATTAAATTGACGACATTCTGTGCGCGTCTTGTTGCGAAAGGGTACGTAAAACCTCACCAAAAGGATTGAGATCCGTACAACCGCCTCTGGTGTCTCTCTGCGTTCTCTGCGTTCCTCTGCGTTCTCTGCGTGAAACCAGTTTTTGACCCAGAGACCGCTGAGGACCGCAGAGAACGCAGAGAAGTTCCGGGACAAAGAGGCCGCTTGACAGATGTGTGATCAGGTGGTAAGTAAGTACTTACTTTGCCGACCGGCGGAGGGAATAAGAGAGAAGAAGTGAGTAAGCAATTGACGATTGAGAACACGGGCAGTGGCGCCCGAATGGCCGGCGAAGAGCGCCGGTCTCAAATCCTCGCGGTGGCCGTAAGTCTCTTCTCGAACAGAGGTTTTCGCGGCACAACTACTAAAGAAATCGCCCACGCGGCCGGTGTCTCGGAGGCAATGGTCTTCCGACACTTCGCCACGAAGGAAGAGCTTTACGCCGCAATTCTCGACCATAAAGTGTGCTCGGGCGAGAAATTCGATCCCAAAAAGCTCGCAACCGAGGCGATCAAGAGCAAAGACGACCGTGCTGTGTTTGAGTCGCTGGCGCTCGAGGCGCTCAATCACTACGAGAAGGACCCGGAGTTTCAAAGACTGCTGCTCCACTCCGCACTCGAGAAGCATCAGCTCGCACAAATATTTTTCAACGAGTTTGTGCGTCCGGTTTATGAGTTTTTAGGCAGCTACATTCGCGAGCGACAACGCGAAGGCGCTTTTGTGGAATTGGATCCAACAGTTGTTGTGCGTTGCTTTTTGGGTATGGTGCTGCACCACTCACTCAACAACAATCTTTGGGACCCAGATCGCCGCTTGCTCAATATCTCGAACCAAGCGGCGGCAAAACATTTCACAGAAATCCTGTTACACGGGATCACAAAGACACAGGAAGACAATTAAAGACAAATGCGATCTCAAGCAACTTTTAAGTTTGCACTTTTGCTGCTGCTGCTCATCACCGTTGCGGCGTTCATCGCGGCGTGTGGCGGTTCGAAGGCGAACGTCAGAAAAGAAGAAACGGCGAATACACCGCCGCCCGCTGTCGATGTGACGACGGCGACAGCGATCAAGCGCGACTTGCCACGCTTCTTTGAAGCGACGGGAAGTTTGGCGGGCGATCAACAGACTGATGTGGCGCCGCAAACGTCGGGCAAGGTCGTCGCTGTTGGTGTCGATATCGGCAGTCCGGTTCGTCGCGGGCAAATGCTCGTGCGTCTCGACGATGCTGAGTTGAAACTTCGCGTCGAGCAGGCAGCAGCGCAAGTAAACCAGGCTAAGGCCGCGGTGAGACAAGCCGAAGAGAAGATTGGATTGCGACCGGGACAGGCTTTCGATCCGAATCGCGTGGCGGAAGTCGCGGCGGCGAAAGTCACACTTGATCTCGCCGAGAAGAATTTGCGACGCGCGGAAAAGCTGATCGAATCAGGCGATGTGTCGCGCCAGTTCTACGATCAACAGCGAGCACAGCGCGATCAGTTGAAAGAGCAGTTTGACGTTGCGTTGGCGCAAGCGCGTCAAAACTTTGCCGGGGTTGAAGTAGCACGCACAAACGTCGCGAACGCTGAAGCAGCGCTGGCTCTGGCTAAACAGAACTTGTCGTATGCAGTTATCCCTTCGCCGATGGACGGGTTTGTTTCCGAGCGAACTGCGGATCTCGGCGAATACGTTTCGCCGCAGCAAAAGGTGGCGACGATTGTGCGCACAAATCCGTTGCGCGTTCGGATTGATGTTCCTGAGCAGGCGATACCGGAAGTGCGCGTCGGGCAGTCAGTGTCGGCGATGACGAGCGCGTGGCCCGATCGAAATTTTTCGGGACGCGTGGCGCGCATCGCTCCGAACGTATCGGCGCAGTCGCGCACGTTGACGGTGGAAGCTGAGATCGACAATAGCAGTGGCGCTTTGAAGCCGGGACAGTTTGCGACGGTGCGAATTCTTGAGGAACGTGCGGAGCCCGCGGTCCTGGTTCCGGCACGCGCTGTTGTCACTGACGCCGGTGTGAGTCGCGTATTCGTGATCAAGAACGGCCACGCCGAGCAGCGACTCGTGCAGACCGGACAAACTGAAGGCGATTTGATTGAGATCAAACAAGGCGTGGCCGCGGATGAACTGGTAGCCACGAGTAATCAGCAACAGTTAACTGACGGCATCGCCGTAAAACAGTAGGAAAGCCGCGTTAATCCGCGGCTAAATTATTATGCAAAAGCTTGCTGAAATATGTGTTCGCCGCCCGGTGTTTGCGACGATGTTGATTCTCAGCCTGACTGTCGTCGGGTTGTTCTCCTACAAGTCGCTGGGCGTCGATCTGTTTCCCAAGATCGACTTGCCGACGATCACGGTGACGGTTGTTAACCCCGGCGCCTCGCCGCAGGAGATTGAAACTGAGATCACTGACCTCGTCGAAGGCGCGGTCAACACCATCTCCGGAATCGACGAGCTTCGCTCGACGTCAGTCGAGGGTGTTTCGCAGGTCTTCATCACCTTCCTGCTGGAAAAGAATCCCGACATCGCGGCCCAGGAAGTCAGAAACAAGATCGATCTGATCGTTAACGATCTGCCGGTCACGGCGGAACAACCGATCGTGCAGAAGCTCGATACGGATGCAGCGCCTGTTGTGCGTATCGCTGTGTCGGCTTCGCGTTCGCTGCGTGAAGTCACAGACGTTGCCGACAACCAGATCAAGCAACAGATCGAATCGATCAACGGCGTCGGTAACGTGCAGATCGTCGGCGGTCGTCGTCGCGAGATCGAGATCTGGGTTGACCCTGACAAGATGCGCGCGTTCAACGTAACGGTGGCGCAAGTTGCCGACGCCGTACGCGCACAAAACCTGGAAGTGCCGGGTGGTCGTGTTGACGAAGGCGCGCGCGAACTTACGGTGCGCACAATGGGTCGGATCGTCGAGCCCGCTGAGTTCAACAACCTCGTGGTCGCGAATCGCGGCACGTACGCAGTCAAACTCAGCGACATCGGCTACGCGGAAGACGGCGCCGAAGAGCCACGCACCGAAGCGCGTTTGAACGGCCAGCCTGCCGTGACGCTGATCGTCTCGAAACAATCGGGACAGAATACGGTGGCAGTTGCAGAGGCGGTGAAGCAGCGTTTGCAGGATATTAGCAAGACGTTGCCTCCGGGTTTCAAAACCGAAGTCGTTGGGGACCAGTCGATCTTTATTAAGGCGTCGATCGAAGCGATTCAGACCCACTTAATCGAGGGCAGTATTCTCGCGGCTATCGTCGTGTTCGTATTTTTGTGGAGCTTCCGCTCGACTGTCATCGCCGGGCTCGCGATTCCGACTTCGCTCATCGCGACGTTCGGACTCATGGCGGCGATGGGCTTCACGCTCAACCAAATCACGATGCTCGCGCTCACGTTGATGGTCGGTATCGTGATCGACGACGCGATCGTCGTGCTCGAAAACATCTTTCGCTTTGTTGAAGAGAAAGGTGTACAGCCGTTTCAGGCTGCCATCGAAGGCACGAAAGAAATTGGTCTCGCAGTTATGGCCACTACGTTATCGCTCCTCGCGGTCTTTCTGCCGGTGGGTTTCATGGGTGGCATCGTCGGCCGCTTCATGTCGTCGTTTGGTCTGACGTCGTCGTTCGCGATCGCGGTTTCGTTGCTGGTGTCGTTCACATTGACACCAATGCTTGCCGCGCGACTGATCAAGCGAAGCGACGACGAGAAAGAACGCGCGCTTGAACGTCACACTGAGCCGGCGGATCACGGTTCGAAAGAATCGCGCTTCTATCGACCAGTCGATCGCACTTACACGAGGTTGCTGACGTGGTCCATGGCCCACCGCTGGGTAGTCGTGCTGGCTTGCGTGCTCGTTATCGTCAGCATCGTGCCGCTGTTCATGTTTGTCGGTAAGAACTTCCTGCCGGTCGACGACCAGGCGCAGTTTGAACTGAACGTGCGCGCGCCCGAAGGTTATACGCTCGCTGCAACTTCGACACTTGCGGAACGCATCGCTACAGACGTGCGGAATCTGCCGGGCGTGACTGATACGCTCACGACGATCGGCGGCGGACAGCAGGAACAGGTCAACGTCGCTTCGATTTACGTGAAGATGACGCCGATCGAAGAACGAAAGGTTTCGCAACAACAGTTGATGGTCCAGGCGCGTAACGAAGTACTCGGCAAGTATCAAAAACTTTATCCCGGACAGTTGCGCACGAGCGTGCAGCAAGTCGCTGCGATCTCGGGTGGCGGTTTTCGCAACGCCGATATTCAGTACGTGATCGGTGGTCCGGAGTTGACCAAGTTGCAGGAGTACTCAGACAAGCTGCTCGCGAAGATGAAGACTATTCCGGACGTGGTTGACGCTGACTCAACTCTAATCAGCGGCAAACCGGAGTTGCGCGTCGTGATCGACAGGGCGCGCGCGGCTGATCTCGGTGTGCGAGTTGGCGACATCGCTCAGGCGCTCAACTCACTCGTCGCCGGTCAGAAGGTTTCGACTTTCAACGCGGGAACGGATCAGTACGACGTGCGCGTGCGTTCGGTCGGAGCGTTTCGCACGAGTGTTGAAGGCTTGCAACGCATGATCGTTTCTTCGACGAAAGTGGGTTGGGTCAGTCTCGACAATCTGGTGAAGGTTGAAGAGGGAACCGGACCGGCTGCGATCGATCGTTTGCACCGGCAACGGCAGGTGACGATTCTCGGTAACGTTCGGCCCGGTGGTTCGCAGGCTGCGATCATCCAGCAGATGGACCAGTTTGCGAAAGAGGTGAACATTGCTCCGGGTTATTCGACGGGACTCGCCGGACGTTCAAAGGAGCTCGGACGCGCCGGATACTACTTCGTGCTCGCGTTCATCCTGTCGTTCGTCTTCATGTACATGGTGCTGGCGGCGCAGTTTGAGTCGTTCATTCACCCGGTCACGATTTTGCTGACCCTCCCGCTCGCAATTCCGTTCGGCATTCTTGCGCTGCTATTGACGGGCCAGACGGTGAATATCTTTTCCGGTCTTGGCTTGCTGCTGCTGTTTGGTGTGGTCAAGAAGAACGCGATCTTGCAGATCGATCATACGAATCAACTGCGTGCGCGCGGCATGGAACGACACGAAGCCATCATTCGCGCGAACCGGGATCGTCTGCGTCCGATCTTGATGACGACGATCGCGCTCGTCGCGGGCATGCTGCCGTTGACGATTTCGACTGGACCAGGTTCGGGTACGAACCGATCGATCGGGGTGCTGGTGGTTGGCGGACAAACGCTGTGTTTGCTGCTCACGCTGCTGGCGGTGCCGGTGTTTTATTCACTCTTCGACGACCTCGCGCGCAGTCGTGTTTGGGGACGGATCAGAGTCGGATCCGAGAGGTTATTTGGCCGCGTACGACGTCGGACCGCAAGCGCGGTTACGGGTTTGATCTCAAAGCAGTAACCACGGATTACACGGATAAAACCCGCGGATTTGTTCCGTGTTATCCGCGGTTAATTATATTTAGGAAAGCAATGCAAAAAAGATTTTTATTACTTGTCATTTTTGCGCTTGGCGTTTGTTCGATCGTCTCAGCGCAAAAACCTTTGCCGGAAATGAGCCGCGTTGGCATCGACGTGAATCGCCAGCAACCGCTCTCGCTGCGTGAAGCGTTGGCGATGGCACTCGAGAACAACAAGGACATCGAGGTCGCTCGTCAAAACGTTCGCATCTCGGAGTTTGATCTGCGCGGCGCGCAGGGCGCTTACGATCCGCGGTTCTCGACGAGCGCGTTCTACGAGCGCGCCGAGAATCCGATCGCGAGTTTTCTGAGCGGCGGCCAGAACGGTTCCACGATTCAAAGCGATTACACCGCCACCTCGCGTCTCGAAGGACAGTCGGCGGTACTCGGTGGTAACTATCGTCTCGATTTCTCATCGATCCGGCTGACCACCAACAATCAGTTCACGGCATTGAGTCCGCAGTATCCGACGGCGTTGACTTTCACTTACACGCAACCACTCTGGCGCGGATTGAAGATTGACAACAGTCGCCGGCAGATCGAGATTGCCCGTAAGAACCTTTCGTTAAGTGACGCGCAGTTTCGACAGCGCGCCATCGACACGATCACGAATGTGCAGCGCGCTTACTGGGATCTCGTGTTTGCTTTGCGCAGTCTGCAAGTGCAACGTGACGCGGTGAGCGTGGCTCGCACACAGCTCGAGCACAACAAACGTCTGGTGACCGAGGGACAACTAGCGCCCATCGACGTGGTCGCGGCTGAAGCGCAGATCTCGACTTACGAGCAGGGAGTTTTCAGCGCGCTCGAAGGAGTTTCGCGAGCCGAGAACAATCTGAAGAACCTGATCGCGCAGAATCAAAAAGCTGAGATCTGGAACGCGTCGATCGTGCCGACGGATCCAGTCGAACTTACCGTTCCCGATGTAACCTTGCCCGATGCGTTGAAGACGGCAATGGAGAACCGGCCTGAGTTACAGCAGTCAAGTGTGTTGCAGGAGATCAATAAGATCGATCAGCGCTACTACAAGGAGCAGACGAAGCCGGGTGTCGACCTCGTCGGCAGTTATGGTCTCAGCGGACTCGCAGGTACGAACAGTACCTCAGGTGTGAATCCGTTTACCGCTTCAAACACAGAGCTGCGAGCGCGTGTCGATGAACTTTTACAACGGGCGCAATTGGATCCGCTTACGCCGTTGCCCGTGCAGCAGTTTTCACCGGATCTACTTGGCGGATACGGGCAATCTTTTCAGAATCTGCTGGCGAATCGTTACAACAACTTCAAAGTCGGCGTGCAGATCAGTCTGCCTTTG
Organism: Pyrinomonadaceae bacterium; assembly: GCA_035257785.1. GTDB lineage: Bacteria > Acidobacteriota > Blastocatellia > Pyrinomonadales > Pyrinomonadaceae > PSRF01. The sequence continues at coordinate 9,265 of DATEWS010000754.1, read as the reverse complement.
CGGAATCGGACGGCGGAAGCGCAGTTGGGGCGATCGCTGGTTGAAGGTGAACGGCTCGGAACGCAGCGCGAGCAGTTAGAGCAAACAATTCAGGTCGATGTTCGTAACGCATTGCAAGCGGTGCGCAGTTCCGAAGCTCGTTTGCGTGCAGCGGCGGCGACGCGTGAAGCGAACGAACAGCAGTTTGCGAGTGAGCAGCGGAAATTGGATGCAGGACAGTCGACGACGTTTCTAGTGTTGGAGCGGCAGACGGCGTTGACCGAGTCTCGCGGGCTTGAGTTGAAAGCGCAAACGGATCTGAACAAGGCCATTGCGGATTTACAGCGAGCCACGGGAAATGCGCTCAGGGTGAACAGTATCGTGGTGCGAGTGCGCTGAATCATATTTCTCACGCAGCGGCGCAACGGCGCCATGTAATAAACGTTGCGCCGCTGCGCCGTTGCGTGAAAATTATAAGGATCCAAACATGCCTGATAACCAACTTGTCGAAACCTGGCAGATTCACGATCGCATCAATCTCTACCTGCTCGATGCGGTAGATCCTTCGTCGCTCGACAGCCATTCAGCCTCGAAGGGCCGGAGTGTCGGTGAACAGTTTGCACACATTCACAACGTTCGCTTGATGTGGTTGAAGTCCGCGGCGCCCGATCTGCTCGCTGGGCTCACGAAAGTGGAGAACGAGCAGGCAAACGACAAGAAGCTGTTGAAAAAGTCGTTGACTGATTCCGGCGCTGCGATTGGCAAGTTGTTAAGAAACAGTCTCGAAGCTGACGGAAAGATCAAAGGCTTCAAGCCGCACGCGGCTGCGTTTCTCGGTTACTTGATCTCGCACGAGTCGCATCATCGCGGTCAGATCACGCTCACGCTCAAACAAGCCGGCAAGCCATTGGATAAAAAGATTGGTTACGGCATGTGGGAATGGGGCGTGAGGTGATCAGAGAATCGCTTCCACGATTTTGAACGCGACGACCAGGCCAGACACTACAACGGCGCCGGTGATGACATACCACATCGGCAGTTTCGTTCGGCAAGCTGGACATCGCGGTCGCATCCCTGACACGACCCTCTCGCAGTTAGTACAGGTCATTCGGGATGATTTTAGCCGCAAAAAGGCACAAAAGTCACAAAATGAAATCTAAATTTTTGCTACCGTGGATTTTTGAGGTTGGTCCATAAGGGGAAATGATCCGATACTTCAACCTGCCGATCGATTCCGCAACTCACCGCTTCAAGACCGCGTAGCCAAACCCAATCCAGCTTCAATTCAATTGGCACGAACAGCACCCGTCGTTTGAACGTGGCCTGACCTCCAAATGGAGTTTTCCATCCCGCATCCAAAAAAAACTTACTCGTCTTTCCGTCCGCGTTGGGTTCCCACGTGTTCAGATCGCCCATGACGATGGCCGGCATGTTTGCCGGATAGTGCGCGAGATCCTCGAGCACCGCTTTGAACTGCTCGAGCTTTTTGCCGACTGGAATTCGTGTCTCTGTGTGCGCCGAGTAAACACGCCAGCGTTGATTTTCGATCTCGACCGTTACGCCGAGCGCGACGCGTCGTCTGCCCCCTGGACCTTTGTGCGGCAGCACGAGGCGCTGGACGTCTGACAGTGGATAGACACTCAGGATCGCGACACCTGTTTCTTCTTCATCTGTGGGTTTCGCTGCCGGTGGTGCGGCCCACACGTAGTGCATGCCGAGCTCATCGGCGATGAGTTTGGCGGTGTTGTTGTTGCCACTGCGTTTTTTGTGACGGTCCACCTCCTGGAGCGCGAGAATCTTTGCGTTGCCGATCTGCGGGTCGGTCTGAAACAGTTTGATCAAAGTCTTGAGATCGTCACCACTGCGCCAACGGATGTTGTATTGAAGAATTTTTATTTCGGCAGGCGAGGATGTTTGTGGTCGCAGGTTCGCGGCTTTGCCTGATTCCAGCAGCGGCACGTCAGGGCGCGGGAGCAAGAGAAAAAGGATGAGAAGCAATATCTTCATTGGTCCTGGATCTCCAGTGTCAAACCGTCGCTGGCTGCGATCGTTTCGCCGGACCACAGCGCGCGAGCTTCTGCGGCGAGGTCAACGTTGTCCCACTCCGGATAGAGATGAGTCAGGACCACCTTTTCAGCAGCACACTCGCTAGCCACGCGCATCGCGTCCGCAAGCTCGAGGTGCTTCTGAACAGTTTTGTTTCTCCTGAAAGAACATTCCATCAGCAGCAGGCGAGCGTCTTTTGCGAACGGTGCCAAATCTTCTGAAAAACCGGTGTCAGAAGTATAGACAAACGGTTTCGAGTCGTCCTTTTTCAAACGAAGGGCCAAACTTTCTTTCGTGTGCGGAGTCTTCAGCGTGCCGGCGGTAACGCCCGGCAGGATCTCGAAGCTTGCGTTTGGAGTTACTTCGACGATCTCAATCGGGAATCTTTGCTCAAACAAGCGGTAGTTATTTGAATTGTCGATCGTCTCGATGATCTGGCGCAGTCCTTCCGGACCGAAGATGTGCAGCGGTTTGGTGCGGCTTAACATTTGCGGCGCCCACTTGGCGCCGAAAAGAAATGGCGCGAGACCGCCCATGTGGTCCAGGTGGAAATGACTTATCCAGATGGCGTCGAGGTTGGGCCAATTCAGAGACTCCTGCGCCATGCGATGCGGAGCGTCGGCGCTGATGTCGAGCAGTATCGTGCCGCCGCTCGTTTCGACCCAATGTGCCGGCGACGCACGTTGGGGATGAGGCACGGACGTGCCTGAGCCGAGGATTGTTAGTTTCATGTGTGCATTTTAAGCTAAACTTCGGCCATGAGTCCGGCAGAGACGCAGCTCGATGTGCTCGCAGTTTTCTCGCATCCCGACGACGCGGAATTGTCTGTCGCGGGCACTCTTCTAAAACTGAAAAAACTCGGTTATCGCACGGGTGTTTGCGACATGACGCGCGGCGAGATGGGCACGCGCGGCACGCCGGAGATTCGTGCGCAGGAAGCACTCGAAGCCGCGCGCATCATGAAACTCGACGTGCGTCTGAATCTCGAACAACCCGATGGGCACGTCTGGCCGACTGAAGTCGCGCGCACTGCTTTTGTGCGCGTGCTGCGAACACACAAGCCGAAAGTTTTATTAACGACGCACGAAGACGATCCGCATCCGGATCATGCGAACACGTCGATCATCGTGCGACAAGCTGCGCGACTAGCAACCATGACTCGTTACGACGAAGAGTCAGGAATGCGACCGGTGCCGATGCCTGCGATCATGCACTCGCTGTTTTCGCGCCGCATCGTGCCGTCGTTTGTGGTTGATGTGTCTGACTTCGTTGACGAGAAGATGAGCGCGATCAAGGCTTACGGGTCGCAGTTTTATAACGAGCAGTCGAAAGAGCCGGCGACGCGAATCAGCGACCGCGGATTTTTGCCGGAGATTGAGTATCGGATGCGATACTTCGGGTCGTTGATCGGAGTGGCGGCCGGCGAGCCGTTTTATGTGCGTGAAGCGCTGAACGTTGACGATCCCCTCGCGCTGCTCACGCGCCCGATGAACATCTACTCGTGAGCCACGAAAAGGTATGGGGCAGAAATTAGTTTGTGTTTTTTGAGCTTTTTTGTGGCTTCGGTTCCAGAATCGCGCGCGCGATCGCTATCGTTGCTACAGCTCTCGGCCCTTCACCTTGAAATCCTCTGGCCAGTTCAACCGCGCGATCGTAGTCCTGCGTCGCGAGATCTCTGAACAGTCCATCAAGGTCAAACTGAGGCACATCACTCGTGTGAACTGATGAGCTTCCTTTAGTTTGAAACTTTGCGACGACTTCGCCGTCTTCGCCCGTAAAACCCTCGGCGGAATTCGCTGCCTTCACGGCGTCGAACGTCGCATCCCAAACGCGTTCGCGATCGATCGCGTTGAGCGCGTACGCGACTGCAACTAACGCGCGCGGCAGCGACGGATCGGAGACGTCGATACGTCGTGCCTCCGTGTTAGCCTCATCGAGCAGCTCGAGTGCTTTATCTTTGTCGCCTGCCTTGAAGAGTATTTTGGCGGATTCAGTCAGCACCCATGTTTTGACAAGCTGATTCAACTCTCCCTTGTGGAGCAACTCTAAGGCCTGATCCGGTTGTTTTTTATTCACGAAGTGCATCGCAAGCGACGCATCCATGTAGAGCTGTGCTTGCTTGCGCAGTTCCGAGTCTTCAACCTTGCTCACGAACTCACGCGCGCGCAAGTCGCCTTTGCCTGCCGCTCTGAAGGCAAGTTGCAGGTAAAGTGAATCACGCTCGGCCGACGTCTTGGCGCGATCGATTTTGTCGAGCAACGATTGCTCCAGGTCTGCCAATTGACGTTCAGGTCTAAGACCTCTGTTTAGCTGTTCGTCGTCGAAGCGGCGAGCGTTGTCGGAAGCCACGGTTTGTAAGGCATTCAAGTGGCCACGCAGAGACTCGACCATCGCCGGGGGCGCCGATTGTTCAAAGAACGGCAACAGTCGTTTGATAACCAGATACTTTCCGTCAAGACCTGCCGAGGTTTGATCCGTCTGTCCGGGAGCCGGCAAGGGTCGCAGGAGAATTGCCGCGGCTGTCTGGAAGAATGCGTTGCGCAATTCAGGTGTCACGTCAGCGGGCTTGATTGTCTGAGCAGACTGAGAGCTCGAGCTTCCATTGCCGTAAAAAAGCATGAACAGATGCGGCGTGAAGATATACGAGCCGAGCAAAGAAGCTGTGTTGGCGTCAGCTTGCGGGTTGTTAGCTGAACTTGAAAGCATCGCTGCGTAGCGAGCGTCTGCGACGGCGGGATTCTTTTCTCGTAGATTGCAAAGGAAATTCATCGTTTCCACGGTGACGAGACTGAGTGCGGGATCCGCAAGCTGAACAGCGCGCTCCACCTCGCCTACCTCCATTAACTCGCTTGCTACTTCGAGTCGTTGCTGCAAGGCGTCGCTCAGATTATTCGGATTGGGATTCGTAGCGGAGTTTGCCGCTTCAAGTTTTTGAACTTTCAGTTTCTCGAGAAACTCTTCACCGAGAGTGCGATCGTTTTTGGCTGCGAGACGTAATACTTCGCGACGCACGTTGGGCGGCGTTTCGACTGCGTAGCCGCCGCCGGTGCGAGCCTTCTGCCGGTTTATCTCCTCCTGAAGTTTCCTGTCGCTTTCCTGGTCGGCGACTTCGGACGCTTCCCATGCTTTGCGAAACATCAGTCGCGCTTGTTCGGGGTCAACTTTCCACAGTGCGTCGGCGATGCGCGCGAGTGATCTAGCGCGCAGTGTTTGATCGTGGAACGTGCGCGCGTCGGTTGAAAGTGAGACAAGCAACGAACGGGCACGCGCGCGACGTTCTTTGAGATCGACCTCTGCCTTGGATGTTTGTCCTTGTGTGACGATTGCAGAGAAAAACAAACACAACACAAAGGCGAGGTGTTTCATGGCCAACTCCTATATCTCCACAGATTACACGGACAACTATGCCGGATCTTTTCGTTTCTCGAGCACCGAACGTGCAATCGCGAGTGTTGCGACTGCTCGCGGCGTTTCGCCGGTAAATGTTTTCGCGAGTTGAATCGCTCTCAGCAGGTCAGCGCGTGCAAGATGCCTGAAAACCGCGAGCAAGTCAAAATCTTCAGCGTTACTGTTATTCACCACAACCATAAACTGTGTTTGCAGTCGTGAAGAGATGCGGCTGTCTTCACCCGTATATTCCTCGGCGCCGTTCGCCGCCTTCACCACCTCACTCACGATCTCCCACGCGCGCACGCGATCGATTTCGCCAAAGCCCACCGCAACTGCCGTGAGCGCACGGGCGCGATCCGCATCGCTGCCACTAATCCTACGACCCTCCACCAGCGCTTCTTCCAGTAAGTCTGTCGCACGTGAACGCTCCGCAGCCGCTACGAGCTTCGCCGCGCTGGTCAGTGCCCAAACCTTCTGAACGCTCGTTAGCTCTCCTGTCTTCACCAGTTTCGCGACTTCGTTCGCGTTCTTATTTCGAATCGCGAGTTGGACCAGTTGGAAATCAGTGTAGGCTTTCACGCGCTTGCGTAGGTCTGAGTTCTCAATTTTGTCAACTAAATCTTTGGCGCGCGGATCGCCCGTCTCCATCAGTGCAACAGCGTAGTCAGCATAGATCGCGTCGCGATCTTCCGATTTAGCGGCGTGGTCGAGACGTTCCTGCATGCGTTGATAAGGATCGCCTTCCGACGATTCCGGCTGAATTCCGACTGTGACCGCGCGATTCTCGCCTTGTTGAAACGTGCTGGGAACGTAAGAAGAGAGCGCGGTCATCTGCGTTCGGAGTCCCGGCGCAAGGTCAGGGGCGTACTGCTCAAACACCGGCAGCAGACGTTTGATGATCAGGTACTTGCCAGTTTGACCGGAGGTAGTGCGATCCTGATCGGGCGCGGGCAACGGTTGCATCAGTATTTGAAAAGCGACTTTAAGAAAGTTGTTTCTGAGCGTCGCCTCAACAGCCGGCGGTGGCGTCGGCCCTCTTTGCCGGTTTTGATTCGAGCCGCCGTCACGTTCAAACGTTATATATAGAAACGGCGTAAAGAGATACGACGACAAACCGGAGACTGTGTTGGCGTCGGAGTTTGGATCACGCGCGGCGCGCGCGAGCAATGTTGTGTAAGCCGGATCTGCAAGCTGCGCGTTTTTCTCGCGCAAGGCGGAGAGAAAGAAGATTGAATCAGGGTTGACGGTGTTCAGCGCAGGAGCAGCGAATTCGAGTGCGCGTTGAATCTCGCCGTCTTCGACTAACCTGCGCGCGAGTTGCAAACGTTGCGAGGCGCCGGCAAGTGTTCCCTTATTGTTGAGACGTTGATCAGTTGCGGCTTCCGCGCGTTGTTTTTCGGCTGCTTCGTCAAGAGCTTTAAGAAACTCTTCACCGAGTTTTCGATCTCGTTTAGCAGCGAGTCGCAACACTTCGCCGCGCAAGCTGGGCCCGCCGCGGACAACAACCTGTCCATCTTCGCTTGCCATGCGCCGCATCTCGGCGGTGTGTCTCTCGGCGTCAACAGTCTCAGCCGCTTCCCACGCGCGCCGGAAGAGTTCGCGGGCGCGTTCGGGATCGGTTTCCCAGAGGACATCAGCAGCTCGTGCCTGCACACGCGCGCGTCGCGTTTGATCCTTAAAACTGCGCGCTTCGTCGGCGAGTGTGGAGACGAGAGCGATCGCGACGGTGCGTTGTTGTGCCGCGTCGGCGTCTTCTTCGGTGTTGGGTTTAACTTTCTTCTGGGCTACAGCGCAGACACTAAGGCAAAGACTCAACGCGAGTGCGGTGACGGGTAAACGCATAGAACACTCCTGTTGGACGGAAATGCGGATGGAAAAAAACCAGTCGGTTACACGCGTGAGGTCCGACTCGGTTCCAGATTTTTAGCCGCAGATTTTCGCGAAAGAACGCAGATCAGATCTGTGTTCATTCGCGAAACTCTGCGGCTAAAAATCAAACAGCAATCACTTCCAACTCCGGATCGACTTCCTGTTTCAACATGCTCTCGATCGCCATCAACGTGCCCGTGAGTGAACTCGGACAACTTCCGCACGCGCCTTGATAACGAATACTTAACGTATGATCACTCAACCCCATAATCTCGAGATAGCCGCCATCACCCATCAACGCCGGCCTTACTTTCTCATCCAGAATTTCGTTAATTTTCAATAATCTCGGATCGTCACTGGCAACCGCCGCAATTGGACCACCAACCGCAGCCGCCGCTGCAGCCGCCGCGCCATTCACCGCTTCCGCAGCACGAATGGGCACCGCGAGCGCCGGTAACAGTTCGTCCCAATCACCTTCGTCGTCTTTCTCGATCGTGACCATCCTGTCCATGTAAAAAACAGAGACGACGTGTCCAACATCAAACAACGATTTTGCCAGCGGATCATTCTCCGCCAGGTCCGCTGAACCATACTGTCGCGCAACACCATTGCTGACCGGCTCGCGCAAAATAAACTTCACCGCATTCGGGTTCGGTGTCTCTTCAATATCACTAATCTTCGGCATCAAAAACTCCTCTAAACTACTCTCTTTGCGCTCACATTATAGCGCTTTTGCCGCACACAGGCAGTTCACCGGAAGGTGCCTAAAGAAGCGCTTATCTTTTAGCTAAATCTTTCTTATACAAAAGACGTGATCGACGTTGCAGGAATCATTGCTAAAAAACAAAAGCGGGCATATACTGCCGACCCTCACTTGCCCCCCCTCTCAGAAGGTGAGTCAAGTTGAGATAGAGGCAGGCGATAGCGAGGGTCGCCTGCCTCAACTTTTTTTGCTACTTTGAAAGCACAATGAACATCGGCATTACCGTTTACCCGACTTACGGCGGAAGCGGCATCGTTGGTTCCGAACTCGGCAAAGAACTTGCCGCACGCGGACACACCGTTCACTTCATTTCATCAGCTCTCCCAACGAGACTGACTGAGCTCAACGAACGCGTGCGCTTTCACGAAGTCGAAATGATGTCGTACCCGTTGTTTGAGCACCAACCTTACACGCTCGCGCTCGCGACCAAGATGGCGACGGTCGCTGAAGAAGAAAATCTCGATCTACTTCACGTCCACTACGCGATTCCACATTCGATCAGCGCGATTCTCGCGCGCGAGTCGCTCAAGCCGCGACGTCGCTTGCCGGTAGTTACCACTCTCCACGGCACCGACATCACGCTGGTCGGCGCGGATCGCTCTTATCTACCGATCACGCGTTATGGGATCGTGCAGTCTGACGGCGTCACAGCGATTTCTAACTATCTGAAGGATGCGACGCGCGAGATATTTCATTTTGACGACATCAAGGTGATTCCCAATTTCGTATGCCAATACGACTACAAGCGACTCGAAGTCGGCAGTTTGCGCGAGTCGCTTGCGCCGCAGAACGAACCGTTGCTGGTCCATGTCTCAAACTTTCGGCCCGTGAAGAGGCCGGTTGACTGCGTCGAGATCTTCGCGCGGGTCTTGAAGAAGAATGTGAAGACGCGCCTCGTGATGGTTGGCGATGGCAGTGAACGCCAGAACGCGGAGCATCGCGCGCGTTGTCTCGGAATTTATGAGCAGTGCTCGTTTGTCGGGAAACAGCCGCGCATTGTCGATTATTTGTCGGCGTCGGATGTGCTGTTGTTGCCGTCCGAGCAGGAGTCGTTTGGACTTGCGGCGCTGGAAGCGATGGCTTGCGAAGTTCCGGTGATCGCTTCGCGCGTCGGTGGTCTTCCGGAAGTCGTGACTGACGGTGAAACGGGATATCTGAGTGCGGTCGGTGACATCGACAAGATGGCGGCGGACGCTTCGCGTCTGTTGAGTGACGACA